>JBATHI010000476.1:0-3159 GCA_049666645.1 Flavobacteriaceae bacterium
TTTCAAGATCAAGGGAAGACATGTCATCTGCCTGAAGCCTTCCACCTACATGAACAGAAGCGGGAAGGCCTTGAAGTTCTGGATGGAAAAAGAAAAAATAGCCCTGGAAAATGTACTGGTCATCACCGATGATATCAATTTGCCTTTCGGAACCTTGCGTCTAAAAACAAAAGGTAGCGCCGGAGGCCATAACGGCCTAAAGGATATACAGGACACCTTGGGAACCATCAACTACAACAGACTGCGGTTTGGTGTGGGATCGGAATTTGGCAAGGGTAGGCAGGTAGATTACGTTTTGGGCGAGTGGAACGAGGAGGAGCGGGCCCAACTCAAGGAAAGGTTGCAAAAAACGGATGCCCTCATTCGTTCGTTCGTTTTGTCGGGCGTTGCCATAACCATGAACCAATTTAACGGCACCTAGCCCTTTAGAGTACCTTAAAATTGAATATCCCGGAATCCGAACTGTTGCCTTCCCTGTCCGTGGTGATTACTTTCCAGTAGTAAACGGTATTTTCTGAAACGGTCACCTTCTTTAACCCATTGCCGACGGGCAGGGTATCGATCAAATTTTCCGGAGGGGTTTCTACCGAAAAATAGATCTCAAACGACTCAATATCGCCATCGAGGTCCGATCCTGCCCATTTGAGGGTAATTTCATTGCTGATATCCCTGAACACCTGGGCACCGTAAAGTGGTCCCAATATCTCGGCAGGAAAGGGGACATGCGCACTTTGGGTTCCGGGATTATAAAAAAACCAGGTTTCACTCCCTGTAGTATCGGGTGTATTGCTGTTTTTGGAAATGACCGCCCACGAATATGGGGCGCTTTTGGCCAAAGGAAGCGTTTCCGACAACGAACGTGTACTTTTGGTCTGTACCGTTCCCGTAATCAAGTTCGTCACCCTCAATTCATAAATTTCGGCATTGGCCGCCGCCTGCCAGGAGAATTGCACCACATTGGTGTTGGCTGCCGAGCTCTGCACCGGAGAACACTCGGTGTTTTTGGCAGGTGAGATCAGCACGGCCTTCCCGGGTGCTTGTGGCGCATCATTTTTTTTACAGCCCAGCAGCAGTATTCCAATAAGAAAAAGGGCCATATACCTCATTGCTTGATCAATTTAAAAGTTCGTGTACGGGATGCCGAACGCACTTTGAGGAAATAAGTGCCCGACGCCCATCCGGAAACATCCAAAATAGTTTGTGAACCCACCATTGTTCTATTGCCGGCGAAGATGTTTCGGCCATCCGCGCCATATACCTCAATGGTTATCACCTCGCTGTCGTTGCCATAAACAGTGACGAAGTCAGCTGCCGGATTGGGTAACAGGAACAAGCTTTCCGGGCCCAAAAACCGATCTTCAAATATACCCTGGCAACTCAGTCCCGTCATCACCTTCAATGAATTTCCCCCTTTTTGAAGATCGAGGATCAATCGATCATCATTGGTCTGAATGGTTTGCCCATTGAATTCAATGATATAATAGTCCGATCCCGTTAGGCTCAAGATCAGCTGGCTTCCGTCCAAAGAGGTCTTCGCGGTAACATTCAAGGGTTCGGGTTCGGTGATCACCACTTCATAACAAGATGGTTGGTAGACAATGTCACCATCGATGGCGTCTATACATACCGCATAGGTGCCCGCCATGAGGTTCGGCAAACTGTAGCTATCCGAAAAATTCGCGCTCACATCGGTCCCATTTCCAGCAACGGTAACACCATAGTTAAGCGGTAGCACGGCGGAAATATCGATCATCCCATCATTGTTGGGCCTGCATGACTCGCTTTGAACGGATATTTCAAAATTCTTGTTGTCAAATCGGTACACTGGGCATCCTGAGGCATCTACCTCGCTATCGGGAGGCGTACCGGGGCAAATATCATTCATGTCGAAAACCCCGTCGCCATCCTCATCCGGACTAAAGGCCCCTTCAACGCATACTTCCAACGAAAAAGATTTCAAGAATCCTCCATCGGAAGCGGCATTATCACGGACTTCGAGTATCCATTCCCCCTTGATCGATTCCCCATTGAAAACCGATAAGGGCCCCAAAGGTTTTATAATGCCACTGATGGCGGGGTCACCCCCGCAGATGAAATTACCGCCCTCGTCATCGAATACCGCATTGATATTTTCTAAATCACCACAGGAACTGGAAATAAGCGTCGTTACGGTGCCGGATGGGGAAGTGAGGGTAATCACCAAATCAGCAAGAAAGGTATGATCGAGCACCAAGGATACATTGATATCGGCCAATGGCAGGTCTTCCACAAAAGCGATTTTTGAACTAATGGTCGGCGTACCGTTGGCAGAGATGGTCAAAGGCAAACCCGAGGCCGATTTTTCCTGACAATTGAACTGTATGGTGGTGAAGCTAAAGGACAGTCCGAAGGTGCCTTCGCCACAGATATTCTTTGGTTTGACCCGCCAATAATACGTAGTTTGGTTTTCAAGGTCCGAAGGTTGGAACGAAGTATTCACCAATGAAACGGATTGCACGATATCATTGAAAGCCATGTCGGTTGCCAATTCCAGATCATATCCTGTATAAAGCGAATTTCCTTCCCATTGCAAGGTCTGAACGGTGGGCACATCAAGTGCTCCGTTCAGGGGTGATAGCAAGGGGACCGTGGCAAAATTACCATCATAAACGTTCAGCAATACGGAGACCTCTTTGGACAAACTTGCCGTTGTGGCCAGTACATTGATGGTATAACTTCCTGGTGCCACATTGGCCGTATTGGAAATGGTGATTTCTACCGGGGTATCCGTGGCGTCCGCCGTTTCCGGCAAAAAGGAAATATCGAGTCCCGTGGGCGGGGAGGAAATGCTAAAGGTCGCTTCTTCCGCAAAACCGGGAGAGGTAATGTAATCGAAGTCGATCAATAGGTCATCGGGTTGGCAAATATCGTATTCCAAGGTAGGGAAGTCAAGGATGATTTCAGAGTCCAATATGCTGAAATTTACCGCATTCACCGCAAAAAAGATGTTCCCCTGTGGCTTGACCATGATCCGTGCCTGCGTTGTCGGTATCCCGGGAATAATTACCGAACGCCTGCCATTATTAGTTACTCCCGACGCCAAAATGATTGGGAAAGTTTGGCCACCATCGGTCGATAAGAGCAGATCTACGTTTTGTGCGTTGATGGGACTGATATCGG
>JBATHI010000477.1:0-9369 GCA_049666645.1 Flavobacteriaceae bacterium
GATTCAAGATGGGATAGATGCTGTTGACCGTCCAGCGGTATTGCAAGTTTGGCCGAAAGGTGGAAAAAAACGCACCCTTTAGGGTCGGGGAATGGTTTTTTCGGTCATGGTCGACACTGCTATTTCCCTACCCAAAGCTAAAGGGAGGGAAAAATTGTCATCTGCTTATAAAAATTCCATCATTTACAAACCCGTTTGTTCACTGCTCGAAGACCACTTCTATGTTAAAATAATCGGGGTCGTTGTTCGCTTCGAACATATTGGCCTCAAGTTCCACCCCCATAAAATCGGGAAGGATCCTCGCATGGGGGTTGTTCACGCTTTTCACCCGGTACGGAAAGCGGTACACCTGCTTGAAGCGCACCATCTCCACAAAAGGATCGTCGGCCTTGATGGCCGTGTCTTTCTTCTTTTCAAGCTCGATCCTGGCTTCCTCGGTGACCGTGCGCGTAAAACCGGTACTCGTAAAGGTGGTATGGAACGATTGGGCCGTGGCGTAAAAATCGGAAAGTCCCCTGTTCTGGGAAGCGGAATCCCCGCTCGAAGCGCCCATGGCCGTCATGGGATCCATCACCTGCTGCATCTCCTTGATGTTGGCCTTGTTCACCGCCTTGGCAAATTGGGCCAGGTCATCGATCTTTTTGAAAGCATAGATCAGCCGCATATCGAGCTCTTTGGTTTCCTCCCTCATCTTCATCACGAACTGCAAGGGCCGCAAGGCTTCCAATTCGACTTGTTCGGCCTTGGGCAGGGTGGCGATACTGTCTTTCTTTTCGTCCAAAAAAGTGGCGAAGTTCACCACCGTATCGATCACCGGCGAAGGGGGCAGGGAATCGGATGCATCGCCCATGCCCATCACATCCGACATGTCGAAACCCATTTCATAGGTACCGCTGCCATCTTCGTTGAACTGTATTTCTTCACGTATTTGGCAACCCGCCAAAGCAAGGGCCAGCCCCAAACAAAAAACGATATTCTTCATAGATCGGTTCGATTTGAACGCTAAAGATACGACCTTCTTTTGGGAAATTTAATGCCGCCCTACGGGGCCAAAAACGATGGAACCACAAATTGCCGCTGCCCTATTAATTCGGATTGTTCAAGATCACCAAAGCGGCGATCACGCCTGGCACCCACCCGCAAAAGGTGAGCAACAGCACAATTAGAAAAGAACCGCAGCCTTTGCCGATGACCGACAAGGGCGGAAAGATGATGGCCAATAATACTCTGATCAGGCTCATTTTATTTGATTGATTGATGTACCTCAGTAGACGCCGTTATCCCTTTTTTGTTACATAAAAAGAGGATACTTTTTTTCATTGGATCATTGGCCCTTCCCGGAGATTGAAACATTCACTAAGACTCCCTATATTTGCTGCCTTAAAGAACAACGGATGCAACTTTCGGAACAAGAAGTCATAAGACGGGAGAAATTGGCCAAACTAAGGGAGATGGGCATCAACCCCTATCCGGCCCCTCTTTTTCCAGTAGACCATACCACCAAACAGATCAAAGAAAAATATGTTGAGGGCGAAAAGGTGGTCATTTCCGGTCGCCTGATGTCGCGCCGGATACAGGGCAAAGCTTCCTTTGCCGAACTGCAGGACAGCGCGGGCCGAATACAGGTATATTTCAACAGGGATGAAATTTGCACGGGCGAAGACAAGACCCACTACAACGAAGTTTACAAAAAACTGCTCGATATCGGCGACATCATCGGTATAGAAGGGGAACTGTTCACCACACAGGTCGGGGAAAAAACGGTCATGGTGAAACATTTCAGCATCCTGAGCAAGGCCTTGCGCCCGCTTCCCCTGCCCAAACAGGATGCCGAAGGCCATGTCTATGACGAATTCAACGATCCCGAGCTGCGCTACCGACAGCGGTACGTAGACCTGATCGTGAACCCCACGGTAAAACAGACCTTCATCAAACGCACCAAGATCACGAACAGTATCCGTGAATTTTATAACGACATGGGCTATCTGGAAGTGGAAACGCCCATCTTGCAGCCGATTCCCGGTGGAGCGGCGGCGCGTCCGTTCCTGACCCACCACAACGCACTGAACATGCCCCTGTACCTGCGCATTGCCAACGAACTCTACCTGAAAAGATTGATCGTGGGCGGATTCGACGGGGTCTACGAGTTCTCCAAAGATTTCAGGAACGAGGGCATGGACCGCACCCACAATCCCGAGTTCACGGTGATGGAACTCTATGTGGCCTACAAAGATTACCATTGGATGATGGACACCACGGAGCAATTGCTCGAAAAAGTGGCCATCGATGCCAACGGCAGCTCCAAGGTAAAGGTGGGCAAGCATGAAATCGAATTCAAGGCCCCCTACCCAAGGGTTCCCATCCTGGAGGCCATCAAAATACATACCGGATATGGGGTCGCCGGCATGGACGAAGGGCAACTCAGGGAAGTGGCCAAAGCACTGCATATCGAAGTAGACGAGACCATGGGCGTGGGCAAGTTGATCGATGAGATCTTCGGGGAAAAATGCGAGCACCATTATATCCAGCCCACTTTCATCATCGACTACCCCAAAGAGATGAGCCCGTTGACCAAGGAACACCGCAGCAATCCGGCCCTTACCGAGCGTTTTGAACTGATAGCGAACGGGAAAGAGATCGCGAACGCCTATTCCGAGCTGAACGACCCCATTGAACAGCGCGAACGGTTCGAAGACCAGTTGAAACTTTCGGAGAAAGGCGATGACGAGGCCATGTTCATCGATCAGGATTTCCTCCGTGCCCTCGAATACGGCATGCCCCCCACCTCGGGCATCGGCATCGGCATCGACCGTCTGGTGATGCTGCTGACCAACAATGCCTCGATCCAGGAAGTGCTTTTCTTTCCCCAGATGCGGCCCGAAAAGAAGGCCGTTGAGCTGAGCGAGGAGGAAAAGGCCATACTCGCCCTTTTGAAGCCGACCGGGAAAATGGAACTGGGCCTGCTCAAAACCACATCGGCTTTGAGCGGAAAAAAGTGGGACAAATCGATGAAGGCCCTTTCCAATCACGAGCTGATCAAGGTGATGGTCGAAGGCGATTCGAAAATGGTGGTATTGAAATCGTAGGGCGCAGCGCGGTCGGGTTTTTTTCCACTATTGCGCCATGGCCCCAAAAATTCCTATATTTAGGTTCAATAGCAACCTTCGCTGTTGGATTGCGGTATGAACAAGAAAACGGGTTCCGGTATCCTTCTATTGGCGGCCATCGTACTGGCCCTGTCCCTTTGGTTTTTTTTGGAGCCTTCCGAAAAAGTCGATTTTAGCGCCGATATCAAGCCCATCCTCAATAAAAACTGCATTGCCTGCCACGGGGGGGTGAAAAAGAATTCGGGCCTGAGTTTCCTTTTTGAGGAAGAGGCCAAGGGCGTTGCGGAATCGGGCAAACGTGCCATCGTCCCGGGCAATGCGTCGGCCAGCGAATTGATCAGGCGATTGAAGGAAGAAGATCCCGAACTGCGGATGCCCTACCAAAAACCGAAACTTTCCGAAACCGAAATCGATCTGTTGGAGCGCTGGATCGATCAGGGGGCCGAATGGGGCGAACATTGGGCCTATTCCCTCCCCGAGAGCGTTCCCTTGCCAAAGGTATCGCACGAAGCCGGCTTCAACATCGATGCAGACGGGTCCTTTGTTAAAAATGACATCGATCGATTTATTTTGGCCCGTATGGAAGGGCAATCGCTCAAGCCCAATGGCGAAGCCCCGACCAACGTCATCGCAAGGAGGCTGGCCTTGGACCTTACCGGGCTCCCGCCCGATCAAAAACTGTTCGATGCCTTTTCCAAAGGCGAAATCACTTATGAGACCTATGCCGACAGCCTCTTGGCCCAGACTTCGTACGGTGAAAAATGGGCCAGCTGGTGGCTCGATCTGGCACGCTATGCCGATACCAAGGGCTATGAAAAAGACTTGGGCCGCAGTATATGGCCTTACCGCGATTGGGCGATCAAGGCCTTCAATCAGGACATGCCCTACGATCAATTCACCATCGAGCAGCTTGCGGGCGACCTGTTGTCCGACCCTTCGGTAGACCAACTGATCGCGACCGCGTTCCACAGGAACACCATGAACAACGACGAAGGGGGCACCGACGATGAAGAGTTCAGGGTGGCCACCGTGATCGACCGTACCAATACCACTTTCGAGGTCTGGCAAAGCACCACGATCGGTTGCGTGCAGTGCCATAGCCACCCCTACGACCCCATTAAGCACGAGGAGTATTACCAAGCCATGGCGTTCTTCAACAATTCCCGCGATGAAGATACGCCCGGGGAAGAGCCCAATGTGCGTTTGTACGGGGCAGAACAACAAAAGGAGGTCGACCAGATCCGAAAATGGGTCGCCGAACATGGCGATGCTAATACGTCGGCGGCCTACAACAACTTTCTGACCTATATGGAGCCCAAATACCAGCTCCACAACTGTGAGGATTTCACCAATGGGGAACTGGCCGATACCAAGTGGCTGGCTCTTTGGAACAAGGGTTCTGCCCACCTTAAAAACGTCTATACCAATAATGCCAACGCCATGTACCTCAGCTATTGGTCGGGCCATAACGGCAGCAAGATCACCATCAGAAAGGATGATGCCAAGGGGGAGGTCTTTTCCCGGTTCACCCTCGACAAGACCGAAGGCCGTATGATCAAAAAGGTACCTTTCAAAAAAACCGATGGGAAGATAAATCTCTATATCGAGGCCCAAAACGAAACGCTTGCGCCGGAAACCGCTACCGGTTTCATGGTCTGGTTCGCTTTTTTGGAAGACTTGCCAGGGATAGGCAAACCAGGGTATCAGGGCATCGCGGATGCTTTTTTGAACGTACTGAACAGCAAAGTCCCCGAATATCCGATCGTGGTTGAAAATCCGGAGTATATGAAAAGGACCACCCAGGTTTTCGAACGCGGCAATTGGCAATTGAAGGCCGATACGGTACACCCAAAAACCCCGGCCATGCTCAACCCAAGGGAATCTTCCTGGCCGAAGGACCGAATGGGGCTCGCGCAGTGGATCGGCAGCAAAAAGAATCCCCTAACGGCCAGGACCCTGGTGAACCGGGTATGGCACCAAATGTTCGGTCGGGGCCTGGTCGCATCCATCGAGGATATGGGCACCCAATCCGATCCGCCCTCACATCCCGCCCTGCTCGATTGGCTGGCCCTTCGCCTGATGCACGAGCATGCTTGGAGCATGAAGGCCTTGATCAAAGACATCGTCATGTCGGGTACCTACCGTCAAAGTTCCGCAACCGATACGGAGACCTATCAAATCGATGCCGAAAACAAGTTTTATGCCCGGGGGCCGCGCCAACGATTGTCGGCAGAGCAAATAAGGGATCAGGCTTTGGCCGTTTCCGGCCTCCTGAGCGAAAAGATGTACGGCCCCGGCGTGATGCCCCCCCAACCGGAAAATGTATGGCAGTCGGTCTATAGCGGTGAACAATGGCTGGAAAGCAAGGGCGAGGACAGGTACAGGAGGGCGGTGTACACCTATCTGAAACGCACCAGCCCCTACCCTTCCTTTATCACCTTCGATGCGGGGAGCCGTGAGGTGTGTACCATCCGGCGCACGGTGACCAACACCCCCCTGCAGGCCCTGGTGACCCTGAACGATCCGGTGTATTTGGAAGCCGCCTACCACTTGGCCAAGAAAATGCAGGCCATGGATACCGACAAGGGCATCGCCTATGGCTATGAAAAGGCCACCTTTTCGAAGATAACGCCCGCAAAACTGGAAGTTTTGAAGCATTTATATGATGCCTCCCTATTACAATTCAAAAATGACGCAGCACTGAACAATGCTTTTTTTGGTTATGGGAACGATACGAGCCCCGATTTGGCGGCCATGACCGTGGTGGCGAATGCCATCATGAACCTCGATGAATTTTTAAGCAAGGCCTGATGGATAAAATGGAACGGTTGATCAAGGAGGGATTGAGGCGCGAACTGGAGGCCCAAACACGCAGGCATTTTATCAAACAATGCGCCACCGGTATAGGCGGCTTGGCCTTGGGCTCCTTCTTTTTGGGCTGTGATCCCCTAAAAAAGAAAAAGCAGGCGAAACGCTTGGCCTTTTCCGACCGCGACCTGAATCCGTTGGCCACCTTGGCGCCCCCTTTTGGCGCAAAAGCAAAGAACATCATTTACCTCCATATGGCCGGAGCTCCCTCCCAATTGGAAATGTTCGATTACAAACCGGAACTGCGGAAATTGCACGATCAGGCCTGTCCGCAATCACTTTTGGAAGGCAAGAAATTCGCCTTCATCAGGGGCACCCCAAAATTGTTGGGGCCACAGGCAGAATTTTCCCAAGTGGGCGAATCGGGCCACTGGGTTTCCGACAACCTCCCGCACTTCAAGAAGGTCGTCGATGAGGTCGCCTTTTTAAAGGCGGTGCATACCGACCAGTTCAACCATGGCCCGGCACAGTTGTTCATGCATACCGGCAGCCCCAGATTGGGGAGGCCGAGCATCGGATCCTGGGTTACTTACGGACTGGGTTCCGAAAACCAGAACCTGCCCGGTTTTGTGGTGTTGACCTCGGGCGGAAAAACCCCCGATGCAGGCAAAAGTGTATGGGGCAGCGGGTTTTTGCCCTCGGTGTACCAAGGGGTGCAATGCCGATCAAAAGGGGATCCCGTACTGTACATCGAAGATCCGAAAGGCATCTCCAGGGATCTGAAAAAGCAGACCATCGATGCCATCAACCAAATCAATAAAGACGAATATGCCAAATATGCCGACCCGGAAATCCTGGCGCGCATCAACCAATATGAAATGGCGTACCGGATGCAAATTGCGGTTCCCGAAGTGATGAACATCAACAATGAACCGGAACACATCCAGCAGATGTACGGGGTTGAACCGGGTAAGGAATCGTTTGCGAACAATTGCCTGCTGGCCCGTAAACTGGTGGAACAGGGCGTGCGGTTCGTACAACTCTTCGACTGGGGCTGGGACAGCCACGGCACCGACCACGACAATGCGGTAGATCTTGGCCTTCGCAATAAGTGCAGGGAAATAGACCGCCCCATGACCGCCTTGCTGCTCGATTTAAAACAAAGGGGATTATTGGAGGATACTTTGGTCGTATGGGGGGGCGAATTTGGCCGTACCCCGATGCAGGAAAACCGCGAAGGAAAGAAAATGGGCTTCAAGGGCCGCGACCACCATGGCGATGCCTTTACCATGTGGATGGCCGGTGGCGGCATCAAAAAAGGCGCTTCCCACGGGCAAACCGATGCCATCGGCTTTTCCGGTATCGATGGCAGGGTATCGGTACATGATATACATGCCACCATACTCCATTTATTGGGCTTCGATCATGAGCAGTTCACCTTTGAGTTCCAGGGAAGACCGTTTCGATTGACCGATGTGGAAGGAGAAGTCATCCGGGAGATTTTGGCTTAAACCAACTTTATGGAAATATTGAAACAACTATTGGGCCGGCTGCATCCTATCGTGGTGCACTTGCCCATCGGTTTTTTACTTTTGGGGGTATTGTTGATTTGGGTCGACCGGAAGAAAAAACAATATGAAAAAATACTGCCCCTTATTTTTCTATGGGGCTTTATCGCCGCGGTACTGGCCTGTATCACGGGGTATTTGCAATACCGGGCCGAGGGCCATGCCTTTGAAACCGTGAAGTGGCACCTCTGGCTGGGCGTGTGCACTGCCCTTTTTTCCCTGCTCCTCTACCTGCGTCTTGCCCAACCATGGCCGATGGCATGGCTGCAAAGCATTTCGATTTTGCCGCTGTCCTTGCTGTTTTTTTTACTGATTTCCATTACGGGCCATATGGGCGGACAGATCACCCATGGGGAAGAGTACCTGGTAGAGCCCCTGCCCAATTCGGTGAAGTCGGTCTTGGGCATTGCCACATACGAAGAGCAGCCCATTGTCCTCACCGAAGCAAACTGGCAGGACGCCCAATTGTACGGGGCAGTGATCCGACCTATTCTCAACAACAACTGCGTCAGTTGCCACACCGCCAAAAAAAATAAAGGGGAACTGCAGTTGCATAACCCTGAAACCCTCTTGGAGGGAGGCGAAAACGGGGACGTTTTGGTTGCTTACAGTGCCGTGGAAAGCGAAATGGTGAAACGCATGCGCCTTCCCAAAAACGATGATGACCATATGCCCCCGGAAGACAAAACCCAACCCACCAAAGCAGAGATCGATCTGGTGGCGGCCTGGATCGATATCGGACATCCCTTCGACAAGTCGATTAAAGAAACGGGGCTTCCAAAAGAACTCTTCCTCCCTTTTTTTCCACAGCTACCCAGTGAGGAGCATCCGGAACTCACGATCTCTCCTGCTTTGGCCGATAGTATCCAAAAGGTGAAGGGCTTGGGCATCCATGTCGATCGGCTCCATAAAAACACCTCCTTTCTCAAAATTTCCTGTCTGAACAGGCCCGACTTTTCTGATGCCGATTTTCAGCAGTTGCTCGCCCTAAGGGAGCATATTGCAGTGCTCGACCTGGGAGGAACACAGATTACAGATGCCATTGTGGAAAAATTCGCCCAGCTTCCCAATTTGACCGTGCTCAAATTAGACCATACCGCCATAACCGGTGCTACGGTCGACCAGCTTTCCGCCCTGGCAAATCTGAAATCGATCAACCTCAGCAGTTCCAAATTCGATGCTTCCTACCTGAAGGCGCTCTTGGCCCTGAAATATCTGGAAAAAGCCTATGTCTTCGATACCCCGCTGGCCTTGGATGGGTTTCGGCAGCTTCAACATGATCGATTGCAGATCGACTACGGCAGTTATGAACTGCCCCCGATCCCTTCCGATTCTGTTGTTTATTGATTGGTGGAATCTGCCAATAAGATCGTTCGGGCGCAGCTGCTTTTAAATTTTCAAAACCGAAGGAAAAAACATAGCTTAGGCCCACGAATCAACCAATATGCCACTTAGTCAAAAATTAGGCCTATTCCTGGGTCCCCTGCTCTTCCTTGTCGTAAACAACCTCCCATTCGAATTGGTGTCGGAAAACGGGGATACGGTAATTGCCGTCGCGCTCTGGATGATCGTTTGGTGGATTTCGGAAGCGGTCTCCATTTCCGTGACCGCCCTCTTGCCGCTGTTTTTGTTCCCCTTGTTAAAGGTGATGCCCATAGAGGATGTCGGGGCAAATTATGGCAGTCCGATCGTCTTTTTATTTTTCGGCGGCTTCGTTCTTGCTTTGGCCCTGGAAAAGGTGAACCTGCACAAGCGCATTGCCCTGAACATCATAAAACTGACCGGCACCACCCCCAACAAGGTGATATTGGGGTTCATGATCGCCACGGCCAGTTTGAGCATGTGGATCAGCTATACGGCCACCGCTGTGGTGATGTTGCCCATCG
>JBATHI010000478.1:0-5427 GCA_049666645.1 Flavobacteriaceae bacterium
GGGCAACAGCCGGCATTTTGTGGAGACCTTTATCAATGGAAAGGCCGATGCAGCCCTGGCAGCAAGTGTCTTTCATTTCAGGGAAATCGAAATCAATGAACTAAAAAAGGAACTGCGGTTGCATGGCATACCGGTACGACTATAATGGCTATTGTTCTTTGGCCAAGATGAATCACTGGATACCAGCCATAACCACAAGTAAGGACTCAATAGGAAACAAAAATGAAACTAGACTTCGAAAAGAACCAAGATGGGCTTTTACCGGCCATAATCCAAGATGTGTCAACCAAAAATGTATTGATGTTGGGTTATATGAACCGAGAAGCACTTGCCAAAACGTTGGAAACTAAAAAGGTGACCTTTTATAGTCGATCCAAGGGCAGAATATGGACCAAAGGGGAGGAAAGCGGTCATTTTTTGAACCTTGTGGATATTAAACCGGACTGCGATCAAGATACCTTGCTTATTATGGCCCTTCCAGACGGACCTACTTGCCATAAGGGAAGCGATACCTGTTGGGGGGGTGCGAACGGGCAGGAATATGGGTTTTTGACCACCTTGGAGAAAACCATTGCCGACCGAAAGCTACGGGCCGAAAATGGCCCGGGCAAGGGTGAACAATCGAGCTACGTGACCTCGCTTTTTGAGGAGGGTCTCAACAAAATAGCACAAAAAGTTGGAGAAGAGGCAATAGAGGTCATCATTGAAGCCAAGGATAATAATGACGATTTGTTCCTCAACGAGAGTGCCGATCTATTGTTCCATTATTTGATCTTACTACAGGCAAAAGGTTTTGGGTTGGACGACGTGGCAATGCTGTTGAAATCCAGGGAAAAAAAATAAGAATTCTTGGTATGGCTTTGTTGGGCCAACGATCGGGGCATCCCAAACCGTTAAGATTTCATTAAAACACGCCTTTTGAAATCGAAATATGTTAATTTTATGGCATGGCTATGAACACAAGAAAAGGATTTCGGTTCTCCCCTTATGAGGCACCGGAAATGACCCCGTTTGAAAAACTTTTCGACATTTTCCAGGAACTGATCACCCATACCTCCGGCGATGTGGAAGAGGCTTTGGACTGGCTTCGTGAACTGGATAAGGAATACCGATTGACCGACGAAGACTATACCATTGATGACTTCATAGAAGATCTAAAGGCGAAAGGCTTTATCCGTGAGGAATTCGAAGATGGAGGCGGTGCCAAGGAAGGTGAGGAAGGAGAAGAAGGAGATGGTGGCGGTACCTTGTCGATTACCGCCAAGATGGAGCGCATCATTCGGCAAAGGGCACTCGATCAGATTTTTGGAAAACTCAAGCGTAGCGGGAGCGGAAACCATAAAACCGGCAAATCTGGCCAAGGGGATGAGCATACCGGTGATTTAAGGGAATATCGGTATGGGGATGGATTGGAACATATTTCCATGACCGAAAGCCTGAAAAATGCACAGATTAACCATGGGATAGGCAATTTTTCTTTGAGCGAAGAAGACCTCGTGGTAGAAGATACCCAGTACAAGGCCCAGATGAGTACGGTGCTCATGATCGATATCAGCCATAGCATGATCTTATATGGCGAAGACCGCATCACCCCCGCAAAAAAGGTAGCCATGGCATTGGCCGAACTGATCACGACCAGATATCCCAAGGATACTTTGGAAATCCTGGTTTTTGGAAATGATGCTTGGCCAATTCCGATAAAAGATCTGCCCTATCTTAAAGTGGGTCCCTATCATACCAATACAGTCGCCGGCCTTCAGCTCGCGATGGATATGTTGCGAAGAAAGCGGAATACGAACAAGCAAATATTCATGATCACCGATGGGAAACCCAGTTGTTTAAGACTTCCTGATGGGAATTACTATAAGAACAGCGTAGGACTCGATGATTATATCGTGGAAAAATGTTATAATATGGCACGGCAGGCCAGGAAGTTGCATATTCCGATCACCACATTTATGATCGCACAGGATCCCTACCTCATGCAATTTATTCGACATTTTACGGAGGCAAACAAAGGGAAAGCCTTTTTTACCGGTCTCAAAGGCTTGGGGGAAATGATATTTGAAGATTATGAAGCCAATCGGAAAAAACGATTGAAGGGATAAAAAAAAGCTAACAATTTGAAAATAGTATTGCACCCGATCATGGTACGAAAATGATTATAAAACCGTGATGGTGGCTCGAACCAAATAAAAAAAGAAAATTGGAATATCAAAAAATAAAGACGCTTGGCGAACTTAAAAAGGCCGGTTACAAAAGTAAGACCATCAAAGATGAACTTCGAGACAACCTAAGGGAAAAAATCCAAAAGGGATCGGAAACCTTTATCGGGGTTTGGGGCTATGAAAGTTCCGTGATTCCAGAACTGGAAAGGGCCATTCTTTCAAGGCACAATATCAACTTACTGGGTTTGAGGGGCCAGGCAAAAACTCGTTTGGCAAGGTTGATGGTGAATTTGTTGGATGAATGGATCCCGGTGGTCGCAGGATCGGAAATCAATGATGACCCTTTGAGGCCCATTTCCAGATATTCGCTCGATCTTATCAAGGAAAAAGGGGATGACACACCAATAAATTGGCTACATCGCAATGAGCGGTTTTATGAAAAATTGGCCACCCCCGATGTCACCGTTGCCGATTTGATCGGCGATGTAGACCCCATAAAGGCCGCCAACCTGAAGCTTTCCTATGCAGATGACCGTGTGATCCATTTCGGTATGATCCCACGCGCCAATCGCTGTATTTTTGTGATCAACGAACTCCCCGACCTGCAGGCACGGATACAGGTTTCATTGTTCAACATCCTTGAAGAAGGCGATATACAGATCCGTGGCTTTAAACTCCGATTGCCATTGGATATTCAATTTGTATTTACGGCAAATCCAGAGGACTATACCAATAGGGGCAGCATCGTGACCCCTTTGAAAGATCGGATCGGATCGCAGATACTGACGCATTACCCGGATGACATTGAAACCGCCCGTAAGATTACCGCCCAGGAATCCCGACTGGATGAACGGCAAACTGCCTCGGTATATGTGCCCGATTTGGCCAAAGATCTTTTGGAACAAATCAGTTTTGAAGCCAGAAAAAGTGAGTATGTCGATGCAAAGAGCGGGGTGAGTGCCAGAACCAGTATCACGGCCTTTGAAAATTTACTGAGCACGGCCGAACGCAGGTCGCTCATGTCGGGCGCGACCAATACCATGGTACGGTTAAGCGACTTTTTGGGCGTAATTCCGTCGATCACCGGGAAAATTGAATTGGTTTACGAAGGCGAACAAGAAGGTGCCGATACCGTTGCGGCCATGTTGATAGATGAGGCGGTAAAGTCTATTTTTCCCTTGTATTTCCCCAAGATCAACAAATTGGAAAAGAAAGACGAGGAAACTCCGTATGATGAACTGTTGCATTGGTTTTTTCAAGGAGAGGGCTTTGAGCTGTTGGATGATTTCACCGACGAGGAATATAAAAGAATTTTGGACAGTGTTCCGGCATTGCGGCATTTGATCAAAAAATATCAACCTGATTTTCCAAAAGAAGATACTTATTTTTTGAAGGAAATTTTGCTATGGGGCTTGGTAGCCCATAAAAGACTGAGCAAACACAGGTTTACCGAAGGGTATCAATTCAAAGACCTATATGGCAGTTTTATAAGCGGCCTTTAATATATAAAAAACCTGACCGAAACGGTCAGGTTTTTTATGATATTTATTTTTTGTATTCATTATTCTTCCCAAGAATCGATTTGGTTGATTTCATCAAAATCATAACTTCCAACGAATTTTTTTCGATACTTAAAGGTCAGCAAAGTAAGAAGTATCAACAATAGGTAGAGTGCAAATATGAATATTCCCATGGGCATAAAAGTATCCGGAATAACGTGGTTTTCAAAATCTTCCATGCCCAGTAAAATGAACAAGGAATCGATGAGCTTGAACACGTAGACCAGCAAAATACCATAAAGTCCATATTCCAAATTCCGCATGGGCAGGTCAGCGACTTCACGCTCATTGATCTTGAAATTCAGGACGTACAAGAAACCAAAATGGACAATGGACAAGATGGGAATGACATAATTCTCAAATTTGAAAAAATAAAACTTATTCGTATAAAGACCGTAAAAGCTTAATACAAAGAGGATGGTCAAAATACCTATGGATAAGTAAAGACCGCGTTTCCACGGCAAAAGCTGTAAAATTACATTCATATAAACCTTACTTTTAAGGATTGGTGCAATCCCCGAAATATATAAAACGGGATGTATTATTTATTATTGGAAAAATTCGATAAAAGACGGAGAATGTTGGGTATGCACCAAAAAGCATTGTGAAAACACTACGAAAGATAATTAAGAAGCAAAATGAAAATTCCAGAACTGATAATGATAGGAAAATGAGTGGGTTTTTGAAGATTGCCAAGTGCCTATCGCATTCAATATCCACATTGAGATCATGAAATTTCAAGTGCCCGGCACCAAAATGGGATTCATCGGCCATAGGTATATGGATTGGATTGCCTAAATCAGAATGAAGTTACAAAAAAAGAAAAAGATTCATTAGAAAATCCTGTTCCCACTAAAAAAAAAATATGCAATCCAAGGTCACCCATTACTTAGTAAGACTTCAGTTTTTGGGCTTCCGCTATAGCGGCTGGCAAAAGCAGCCCGGTCAGAAAACCGTCGAAAGCATGTTGGTCAAAACCCTGAAATTTATACTACCCGACCGAGGGGCAAAGGTGCTTGGCGCAGGTAGGACCGATGCCAAGGTCTCCGCATTGGAATATGCCTTTGAACTCTTCATAAAGGACCGTCCCCTAGCCGATCTACCTGCTTTTATGCACGCTTTTAACGCGAACCTCCCTGCCGATATCAGAGTGACCGGACTGGAAGAAATTGAACGGGAATTCAATATCATCCAAAGTATTAAGGTGAAGGAATATATTTATCTCTTTTCGTACGGCACCAAGAACCACCCCTATGCAGCTCCGTTCATGGCCAATATTTTGGGACAACTGGATATTGAATCGATGAAAAAGGCCGCCTTACTTTTTAAGGGAACCCATAACTTTTCTGCATACACCGCACGGCCAAGGGACAATGCCACATTTGTGCGTGAGGTACTTGAATGTGTTATTCAGGATAACCAATTGGTTACAGCCAGTTTTTTCCCGGAAAAAAGCTATTTGCTCAAAATCAAGGCAGTTGGATTTTTACGTTATCAAGTTCGTATGATCATGGGCGGTTTGATATCCTTGGGCAAGGGTGAAATTAAATTTGAGGACATTAAGGAATCCCTCAGGGAAAATACTAACTTTCAGGTGACCTATGTCGCTCCCGGTTCCGGTTTACATCTCAACACTTTGGAATTCGACCAATACCAATAGCAACTTTTATTATTTTTGGTGCAAGAAGTTAAGATAAAAA
>JBATHI010000479.1:0-5039 GCA_049666645.1 Flavobacteriaceae bacterium
GTGTTGCCGGCTGTCTTGGTTTTCTTTGTCATGTTGGTATTCCAACGATGGGTAAGCGGGGACGACAAGTTGTGAAAAATTTATCTCGAATTCATCAAGGTTTCTATCTCGTCGGCCTCAATGGGGATGTTCTGCATGAGATTTAGGGGTTTTCCTTTGGCTTGGATCACCACATCATCCTCCAGCCGAATGCCCATATTTTCTGCGGGAATATAAATTCCAGGCTCCACCGTAAATACCATATTCGCCTTCATCGGCGTCTTGAGCGCCCCATAATCATGGGTGTTCAGTCCGATATGATGGCTTGTGCCGTGCATGAAATATTTTTTATAGGCGGGCCAATCGGCCTGCTCATTTTTGATGTCGGCCTTATCCAATAATTTGAGGCCCAACAACTCCGAAGTCATAATTTTGCCCACTTCCTTATGGTACTCCGCCCATAGCGTTCCGGGGACCAATAGATCGGTCGCCTCATTTTTCACCCTAAGAACCGCTTCGTAGACTTCCCGCTGCCTAGGCGTAAAGCGCCCGTTCACTGGAATGGTTCGGGTAAGGTCACTTGAATAATTGGCGTATTCGGCCGCGACGTCCATCAAAATCAGATCCCCGTCCCTGCACTTTTGGTTGTTCTCGATGTAATGTAAAACATTCGCGCTATTCCCGGATGCAATGATGGGGGTATACGCGAAACCCTTGGACCGTTTGCGAATAAATTCATGGAGCAGTTCCGCTTCTATCTCATATTCCCAAGTTCCGGGCTTTACAAACTTCAAAATCCTGCGAAATCCGGATTCCGTAATGTCACATGCCTTTTGGATCAAAGCGATTTCCTCCGGTTCCTTTATGCCCCTGATTTCTTGGAGAATGGGATTGCTTTTGGCCACTTGGTGGGCCGGAAATTGCTTTTTCACTTTATGGATAAAGCGATCTTCCCTGGTTTCGTTCACCACCGCCTGTCGGTAGTGTTCATTGGTATTCAAATAAATGGTCTCAGCCTCGGTCATCAAATCAAAAAACACTTTGTCAAAATCGGATAGCCAATACACCGTTTTGATCCCGGAAATATCGGTGGCCTGTTCCTTAGAAAGTTTTTCGCCTTCCCAGACCGCGATATGGGCGTTGGTCTCCCTTACGAACAAAACCTCCCTGTGTTTCCGATCCATTGCATCGGGGAATAACATCAAGATGGTCTCTTCCTGATCGGCCCCGCTCAAATAAAAGATATCTCGGTGCTGCTCAAAAGGCATGGTCGAATCGGCACTGATGGGATAGATATCATTGGAATTGAAGACAGCCATGCTTTTTGGCTTCATTCGCGCCATGAATTTTTTTCTGTTCTTGACGAATAATTGACTGGTTATCTTATCGTACTTCATATTGTGATTTCACTTTTTTTGAATTCAAAAAAAACGGGCTTGCGATCGTTCCGGGATATGTGATGGCCTTCTCCCAAAAATAGGAATTATATGGATGATCGGGCCACAAACTTTGACGATTTTAAAATATAGGGCCGTCTCTGCCCCGCCGGAAGCAAATTTGAGATGTGTGCTGCCTCCATTCTTCCTGAACCTTGGGCTAGATTCCCCTTACGCCGCGTGCAATAGCTGCAAGTAACAATATTTTGTTTGCCCCTGAAGTATTGCTTACCTTGATGCCTTCAAAAATAAACCGACATTCCATGAAAAATATTTTAGTCCCTTTGATGCTGTTGTTACAATGGTCACTATGCGCACAAGTGAGCCCAACGCCGCCGTCAGTCGTACAGGAAGCGCTGGTTCAGAAGCAACTGTCGGAACGCAATTCATTGGTCAAAAATCTTCCCTTAAAAAATATTGGGCCATCGATCATGAGCGGCCGAGTGGTAGATCTGGACGTGAATCCTGACAACCCAAATGAATTCTATGTGGGATATGCATCCGGTGGGCTTTGGTATACCAACAATAATGGAACGACTTTTTCACCCTTACTTGATGGATCCGATACACAAAACGTTGGAGATATCGCGGTAGATTGGGCCTCAGGGACCATTTGGGTCGGAACCGGGGAAAACAATGCATCGCGCTCCTCCTATGCCGGCATCGGTATTTTAAAGTCGGTCGATAAGGGCAAAAGCTGGAAAAATATGGGCCTGCCCGATTCGCACCATATCGGTCGCATCGTCATCAATCCCAATAATCAGGATGAAGTGGTCGTCGGCGTAACCGGACATCTATATTCGCCGAATGAAGAGCGCGGAATTTTTAAAACCAAGGACGGGGGCAAGACTTGGCTAAAGACCCTTTTTGTCGATCAAAGTTCAGGCATCATCGATGTGGCGCATGCCCCAAATAACTTTGAGATCATGTTGGCGGCATCCTGGGAAAAAGACAGGAAAGCTTGGGATTTTATCGGCGATGGCAATGGTTCTGGAATTTACAAAAGCACGGATGGGGGGGATACTTGGAACAAAGTTTCACTGCCGGAGAGCGGTTTCCCCCAGGGAGGGGGAGTTGGGCGCATAGGCCTTGCAGTATTCGACGCCCAAACGGTATATGCGGTGCACGACAACCAAAACAGGCGGGATACGTCCGAAAAAAAGGAAGAACGCTCCGATAAACTGGTCAAAGAGGATTTTAAAACCATTACGGAGGAGGATTTCCTGAAGTTGGAGGATGCCAAACTGAACGATTTTTTAAAAACCAATGGATTTCAAGAGAAATACAGGGCAGACAACCTGAAGCAAATGGTTCGTGATGGCTCGGTAAAACCTGTAGATTTGGCCAAGTATTTGGAGGACGCCAATTCGCTGTTGTTCGATACTCCGGTCATTGGCGCTGAGGTGTATCGAAGCAACGATGGGGGCCGCAGCTGGGCCAAGCAAAACAATTCCTTTATCGATGACCTTTTTTATAGTTATGGATATTACTTCGCACAAATTGCGGTGGATCCCAATGACGTTGACAAAATTTATCTGGCCGGCGTGTCCATCATCAAATCCGTTGACGGGGGAAAAACCTATCTGGCCATCGATGGGGATAACGTACATTCGGACCACCATGCCATATGGATCGATCCAAAAATGCCGGGACATTTGATCAACGGCAACGATGGAGGGGTCAATATCAGCTATGACGACGGCGTCAGTTGGATCAAGAACAACATGCCTGCGGTCGGGCAATTTTATTATATCAACGTAGACAACCAAGATCCCTACCATGTCTATGGGGGCCTTCAAGACAATGGTGTTTGGGAAGGACCCCACAATGCCGAAGAGAACAGCGGTTGGCAGCAAAGCGGTGAATATCCATGGAAGTCGATCATGGGCGGTGACGGGATGCAGGTGCAGATCGATAGTCGCGACCATAACCTGGTCTATACCGGATTTCAATTTGGCAACTATTTTAGGGTGAACAAGGCTAAAAACGAGCAAAAATATATCCAGCCAAAGCACGACCTAGGGGAAGCGCCTTATCGTTTTAATTGGCAAACACCCATCCTGCTCTCCCACCACAATCAAGACATTCTCTATCTGGGAGGGAACAAATTGCACCGCTCGTTCAATCAAGGCGATGATTGGGAAACGATTTCGCCCGACCTTACCCAAGGGGGGAAAAAGGGCAATGTTGCGTATGGTACGCTTACAACCATTGCAGAATCCCCTTTTAAATTTGGTCTTATCTATACCGGCAGTGATGATGGTCTCGTCCAAATCACACAAAATGGCGGTGCATCATGGGAAATTATTTCAAAGACCTTGCCCAGCGACCTATGGGTCAGCAGGGTGGTGGCCTCCAAACACAAACAGGAAAGGGTTTATGTTGCACTCAACGGGTATCGCTGGGACGACTTCGCCCCTTACCTCTATGTGAGCGAAGATCATGGCAAGACATGGAAGGACATCGGGAAAACCATTCCTGCCGCTCCCATAAATGCAATCGTGGAAGACCCTGAAAACCAGAATGTTTTATTTGTAGGGACCGACAACGGGCTTTATGTATCCTTTGATCGTGGTGCTACTTGGGCGGTTTTTCAAAATGGCCTTCCCAACGTGGCCGTGCACGATTTGGTGATCCAACCCAAGGCCAAACACCTTTTGGTGGGGACCCATGGGAGAAGTATTTACCAAGCCGATATATCAAAAATCGAACAGCTGACCCCGGCCTTGTTACAAAAGGAACTATACGTCTTTAAGCCGGAGAACATCAAATATTCCGACCAGTGGGGCAGCGCTTGGAGTTCGTGGGGCAAAGCAAGGACCCCTGGTCTGGAGGTCACTTTTCTAAGTGCCGCGCCCGGAACCTACAAGGCCGCTGTGAAGACACTCGATGGCATTACGGTGAGTTCCACATCGGTGACGGCCGATAAAGGGTTCAATATTCTTTCTTATGATGTAGCATTTTCAAAAAGTGGCAAGTTGGCCTACCTGAAAAAAAACAAGGTCGAACTCAAGGAGGCCAAGAACGGTGTAACCTATCTTCCCGCAGGAAAATATGTGTTGGAAATTGAGGGCAATGGTCAACTCGAGAAAATAGAATTTGAAATCGAGGGCGGAAAATGAACGGTGTTTGCAAAACCGACCACCGGGTCGGTCGGCCGATTTTTTGAAAACATCCGAATGTTGGCGCTATCGGTTGACCGAACCAAAACATAGGACGAAAAGCATTCATGAGGATGTCAAAGCACCTTGCAAAACAATTTACAAACCACCGGGTCGGTAAAAATTTAATGTTTTGACCCCGCAAATACTTGTCGAAGCTTAAAATTGGCCTTTGCAGCATGATGTGAACAGCAAAACTCAGCCTAATATTCCCTTTTGGTGCATGCAAAAAAAGATTCGGTCATCGAATTAAATCTGTTCAGCAATCATTTCGATCCTGGTTCGGTTTTGAACTGGTCACAAGGTTGTTATTGTAAATTTGTTTAAACTTAGGAACCGATTTATTTGAATTTATAACAAAACCTTGAACACCGGGATAGGTTTCTTTAAAATACATCTAAATTAGTCTACATAAGATGGCTAAAACTTGTTAATAACTGCCCTGTACTGTATTTTTGTTCGA
>JBATHI010000480.1:0-8911 GCA_049666645.1 Flavobacteriaceae bacterium
AGACACTTACGATCTGATCTTTGTAGATCCTCCGTACGATCTTTCGCTGGAGCAATTCTGTGACATCCACAGGCTTGTTTATGAACGGAACATACTCGTACCTTCCGGGACACTGATCATTGAACACTCTAAACAAATGGATCTTTCGCATCTAACCCATCATACTGCTCTGCGAAAGTACGGCAGTAGTTTATTCAATTTTTATCAAAATGAGGAATAAAAAAAGCAGATCATAAGCCGGATTCTGTAGCCTTAAAAAGGATCCTTATCATTTATCTGGATCTTAAGTTGCCCAAAGATTCTATCCGCCTACCCTTCAGCTTGGACGTGCCGCCCTCAAACACTGATATACATGGCGTTTCACCGCATAGAGTTTACATGATTTCACTACAGCTTAACCTGTACATCCTTTCTGTTGCACTAGTCCGCCCCACCCCGATTATTACCGGGACAGGTGACGGGTGTTACCCGCTATGCCGCACTATGGTGTCCGGACTTTCCTCTGAGCCGCCGAATAATTTCGGCACACAGCGATAAGGAGACCTGCTTATGGCAAAGTTAGTTCAATTGTTGATAAAAAAATCCCTATTATTTCTTAAAAGAACCCGAGAGTGCCCTGCTATTTTTATATTTGTAGGTGATGGTAAATCTTGTTGAAAGCCTTTGCCTAAAAATTCTGACCAGCCAAAAACAAAGTCGATCGGTGGCCATGGCAACCCGATCCTCCGAATCCCTTATAATCGATTAATTCAAAACATTTGGAACCCTTTATAGTATCCGCGCGCAAGTACAGACCGCAAAGCTTTAAAGACGTTGTTGGGCAAGAGTCGATCACCAATACGCTGACCAATGCCATCAATAACGATCATTTGGCCCAAGCCTTGTTGTTTTGTGGACCAAGGGGTGTTGGCAAGACCACTTGTGCCAGGATTTTGGCGAAGAAAATCAACGAAGATGGTACACAAAGGGAAGATGAGGATTTCGCTTTCAACATTTTTGAACTGGATGCCGCTTCCAACAATTCCGTTGACGACATCCGCAACCTCATCGATCAGGTGCGGATCCCGCCCCAGGTCGGCAAATACAAAGTCTATATTATCGATGAGGTACATATGCTATCCCAATCTGCCTTCAATGCATTTTTGAAGACCCTGGAAGAACCCCCCAAGCATGCCATATTCATTTTGGCTACTACCGAAAAACACAAAATCATTCCCACCATTTTGTCAAGATGTCAAATTTTTGACTTCAAACGCATCACGGTAAAGGATGCCGCCAAATATCTCAAGTATATTGCGGAAAACCAGGGCATCGATGCCCAGGAAGATGCCCTTCATATTATTGCCCAGAAAGCGGACGGTGCCATGCGCGATGCGCTGTCGATATTCGATAGGGTGGTCAGTTTCTCCGGAAAAGAACTTACCAGAAAAGCAGTGACCGAGAATTTGAACGTGTTGGACTACGAGACTTATTTCACGGCAACCCAACTGATTTTGGCCCATGATATACCCGGTTTGCTGCTCCTATTGAACAAAACACTTGCGCTGGGTTTTGATGGCCACCATTTCATCAACGGACTCGCATCGCATTTTAGGGATCTGATGGTCTGTCAGTATGATGGTACGGTAGAATTGTTGGAAGTTGGGGATGAAGCCCGTAAAAAATACCTCGAACAGGCTAAAAATACCAATTACCCCTTTTTGCTAAAGGCCTTGGACCTTACCAACGACTGTGACCTTAAATACAAATCGAGTAAGAATCAACGACTGTTGGTCGAACTTACATTGATGAAATTGGCCTCGATTGATTTTGAAGGCGAAAAAAAAAATCCTGAATCGCTTGTCCTAGCGAATAAAACAATCGATTTCATTGCCCCTGCCTCTTTTTACAGGGAAAGGCCCATATCCAGCACCGGCAATAATCACGTTTCCGGGCCCAAGGAAGAACCACCCGTTGAATCCAATGGAATAAACGCCTATGATAACAAAGAGCCCCTAAGTCCAGAACGGCACATCAAGACAGAGAATGTTAAAGGCATGTCTGAAGGAGTAATTGCCTCGACGGTGAGCAAAATTAATATCCAGAAAGATGTTAAGCGGGTTTCCAGCTGGTCCATCTCCGGCTTAAAGGCGAAAAAAGAACATCTGCTGCTCAAAGAAGATGCGAAGATCGATAAGGAAAACTTGCCCAATGATGCATTTACTGAGGAAGTATTGGTGCAATACTGGAACCGGTTTGTGAAGGATATTGATGACAAAGGCCAAAAAATACTATCCTCCAACCTGGCTACGGATATCCCGAAAATATTGAAAGGGGACACGATTTGGATCGAACTTCCCAACGATACGATGAAAAAGGAAGTGGAGCGTGAACAGAACAAACTTTTAGATCATTTGAGGTCGAACTTGAACAATCACCGAATCAACTTGAAGATTACGGTAAACGAGGAAGCCGCCAAGAAATATGCCTTTACGCCTGAAGAGAAATACCAGAAATTGAGGGAGAAAAACCCAGCTATAGATCTTTTAAGACAAGAATTTGATCTAGACCTTTAAGGCAGCTTTCTTTCGGTACCATCCCCAAAAGGAAAAAAGCAAAAGTACCAAGGCCAAAATGAGCAATCCGAAAGATTCCCTGCCCTCTTCAACATTTTTCCAATCGCCCGATGACAGGCTGAAACCCACAAACTCCTCAGGAAAAACAGCTAAAAACCCAAGGGCGTAAACAACCCCCAGTACCATAAGCGGCCAATTCGGCAGCCTATCCAGTGCAAAGGCAATGGAAGCCAAAGCGGCCAATCCATAAATAATGATCCATATCAGGGGATCGGGATCATTATATTGCAACACCGCCGATACGATGCACAATATGCCGAAGATCCAACCAAAAACCTTAAAAAAGTTGTTCATACGGTAAAGATAAATACCTTATTTTGAAAAAGAACATTCTCGCTTTACTTTTGAACCCTAAAATATTGGAAAATGCTTGGATTAAAACTACCAACAGATCCCCGATGGGTAAATTTGGTTGAAAAAAATATGGATGAAATTTTAACGGATCACGCCTATTGCGAGCAAAAGGCCGCCAGTACGGCCATTTCCCTTATCGTTGGCTTTCCGGAATATCCGGAATTGGTCGAAGAGATGATCGCGCTTTCCCGTGAAGAAATGGGCCATTTTAAAATGGTACACGATAGGATCAAGGCCAGGGGCAAAACCCTGGGCAGGGATCGAAAAGACGATTATGTGATTGCCCTGACCAAATTCTTCCCTAAAGGCGGTAGTAGAACCACGCAGTTGGTGCATCGGTTGTTATACGCCGCTTTGATAGAAGCGAGAAGTTGTGAACGCTTCCGACTGTTATCAGAACAATTGCAAGATAAATCGCTATCGGAATTTTACCGCCAGCTGATGGTGAGCGAGGCCGGACATTATACCATGTTCCTCAAGTTTGCCCGAAAATACGGAGCACGTGATATCGTGGACGACAAATGGGAGCAATTGCTGGAATACGAGGCAGAAATCATGAAAAGCTTGGGCACCAAAGAAACTATCCATGGTTGAACCCGTAAGACTACCCTTTCAGTTTGTTCAAATAATAATCATACTTCGCAAATTGGGAGCGCAATTTTCCATTACGGTTCCTGCGATAGGCATTGTCTTGGTCTAGATTAAAAATTCGGGCCTTGACGTTGTCTTTCCATGAAATATCAAAGGTGTCGAGCAATTCGCGCTTGATATCCCCATCATAGATCGGACAACCCACTTCTACCCGATAATCCAAATTCCTGGTCATCCAATCGGCAGAGGAAATATAGATTTTTGCGTCCCCTCCATTGCAAAAAACGAACAGCCTGGAATGTTCCAAAAACTTATCCACGATACTGATCGCTTCAATGTTCTCGCTCATCCCCTTTACCCCGGGCACCAAACAGCAAATACCACGGATGATCAACTGTATCTTCACCCCTGCCCTACTGGCCTCATAGAGCTTATCAACCATATTGTAGGAAGTAAAGCTGTTCATTTTGATCTTGATGAAGGCCTGCTTGCCTACAATGGCGTTGGAAATCTCATTATCGATCAATTTTTCGAAAACACTCTGGGTATAGTGCGGTGAGACCACCAAGTGCTTGTATTTATTGATTTTATAGGTGGTTTCAAAAAAGTCGAATATTTTGTTCAGTTCCTTCATGATCGGTTCATTCGCCGTAAACAAGGTATAATCGGTATAGATTTTGGCGGTAGATTCATTAAAGTTGCCCGTACTGATGAATCCGCACCGTTTGATCCCTGCTTCTTCCTCGCGCTCAACAACGCAGATCTTGCTGTGGACTTTGAGGCCCGGCACCCCAAAAATGAGCTTAACCCCTTCGGCCTGTAATTGTTCCGCATATTGAATATTGGCTTCTTCATCGAAGCGTGCCTGTAACTCGATCTGCACCGTTACCTGTTTACCATTTTTTACGGCATTGATCAAAGAGGCGGCCACTTGTGAATTATTGGCCAAACGGTAGACCGTTATTTTGATACTCTTGACGCTGGGATCCAAGGCAGCTTCCTTTAAAAATTTTATGATATAGGAGAAAGTGTGGTAAGGGGTATATTGCAGAAAGTCCTTTTTGCCGATCTGATCCAACAAACTTCCTTCCATCGATATGCCTTTCACGGGCAAGGGAATTATTTTTTCATAGAGTAAATCCTCTCTTCCCAGGCTTGGGAAGCCCATATAATCCCTTCTGTTATGGTATCTTCCTCCAGGAATAACACTGTCGGTATCGTCGATGTTCATTTTGGCCTTTAAAAAAGCGAGGGTGTCTTTCCCAATACCTTTGTCGAAAACGAAGCGCACAGGATCCCCGATCTTACGACCCTGCACGGAAGATGAGATTTTCTCAATAAAACTCTTGCTGAGGTCGTTGTCCATATCGAGTTCCGCATCCCGGGTTATTTTTACCATATGGGCCGAAATCGTTTGGTATTCGAACATGGTGAAGATACTTTCGAGGCAATATCTTATCATATCATCGACCATGATGATAAAATTTTTATTGCCCTCTTTGGGAAGTACCACAAAACGATTGATGCCTTTAGGGATTTCTATCAAGGCATATCGCTTATGGTCTTTTATTCCCTTGTCATGGGCCCTGCCATCGCGTTTTAACAACATTTTGACAGCCAGGTAGGCTGCGGTGTCTTTAAGGGTTGGGAATTGGGTGAGTTCGTTCAATATGATGATCATCAATAGAGGACTCACTTTTTTCTGGAAGTAGTCTTTCACAAAAATGCCCTGTTTTTCGGTAAGTTGGGTTTCCTGTACGATGAAAATATTATGTGCTTCCAGTTCTTTTTCGATACCCGCCAATATTTTAAGGCTTTTGGATTGCTGTTTGATCACAATATCCGTGATTTCGGCCAACAGCTCTTTGGCCGTTTCCCCGCCCAAAACGCTTTTCCCTGATTTTCCCGCTTCGAAAATTCGCTTGACCGTGGCATATCTTACCTTAAAAAATTCATCCAAATTGTTGGAAAAAATACCTAAAAAACGGAGTCGTTCTATAAGGGGCACCTGTTTATCGGCACATTCCTGCAAAACACGCTCATTAAACTTCAACCAACTGATTTCCCGATTGATGTACTGGTTTTTAGATTTGATCATTTATTTTAGCTGCTTTGGAAAAATGGTTTTTACGGTGGTTCCCTTTCCAATTTTAGACCAACGATCGGTGTTGAACTGCAAATGGACCAGCCCGCTGGTCGGAACGTTTTCAATATACTTATTTCCCAATGAATTGGCAAGGTGGGTAAAGGCGTGGTTGTGGCCAAAAATCATTACCGACTGCAGTGAATCATCCCAACTTTGAATGAAGTGCAGGACAGTATCGCCCGAAAAATCATAAAGTTTATGGGTCAACTGTAGCTTGTGCATCGGAAAATCGAGTTGTCTGAGAAAAATCATACAGGTATGCATCGCCCTATTCGCGGTACTCGAATAAACAAAATCGACCGCTATCGGCTGTTTGGTATATTTTTGGGAGACCAGAATCACGTCGTTGATTCCCCTTTCCAGCAAGGGGCGGTCTTTATCGCTCACATGGTAGTCCCATGACGACTTACCATGTCTTACAAGGATGAGCTGTTTCATATTGACATCAATTTAAGTTAGAACTTGCATAAAAAATATAGGACCTCGCAATGTCGCCGAGGTTTACGGGGCCAACCGTTCGATCTTCCAACCAAAATCTTCCTGCAGGGTATAGCGTATACGATCGTGGAGGCGGTTGGGACGCCCTTGCCAAAACTCCATGGAAATGGGTTTGATGATAAAGCCACCCCAATAATCGGGACGCTCGATCGCCTTGTTCTTATACTGTTTCTCCAAGGTCTTCAATTTTTCTTCCAGCACATCCCGTGAAGGAATTACACTGCTTTGGTTGGAGACAATGGCACCCAGTTTACTGCCATCGGGCCTTGATTCGAAATAGCCGTCGGACAGGTTTTTGGAAATCTTTTCGGCCTGCCCCTTGATGATGATCTGACGTTCCATATTGGGCCAGAAAAAAGAAGCACATACCCTTGGGTCGTTCGCAATGGCCTTGCCTTTTTCGCTCTCATAATTTGTATAAAAAATGAAGCCCTCATAGGTATACTTTTTTAACAGCACCACCCTGCTTTTAGGGTAGCCATCCAAGCCAATGGTACTGACAGTCATCGCATTGGGTTCATCAATACTTTCCGAGGCTTCAATTTCATAAAACCATTTTTGAAAGAGCGCCATCGGATCATCGGATATCGAATCCTCCATAAGGGCACTTTTTTCATATGATTTCCTATACTTGCCTAAATCTTTTTGCATGTTGCGACGATCTCAATTCAAGTTAGGTAAAGTTCATCAAAAGAAAAGAGATTGTAAAATCGAACAACGATTTTTATACGGAATATTAAAAATCCAAGACTTTTCCATCGTCGGCCAGCCAAATATTGGGAAAAATTTCCTCAGCTTCCTCCTTAAAAAGGGCGATAGTTTTATAACGGGTCGAATAGTGGCCCAGAACCAGGGTACCCACATCGGCCTCCTTGGCAATCGTCGCGGCTTGTTTGGCGGTGGAATGCTTGGTTTTGAGAGACAGTTCCAGTTCAGACTCCAAGAAGGTAGATTCGTGATATAGCACATCGACCTGTTTGATTTTAGGGACCAGCCCCAAACTAAAGCCCGTATCGCTGCAATAGGCATACGATTTTGGCTTGGGTGGGTCGAGCGTCAACTTTGAATTTGGAATTTTGGTCCCATCGGATAACAACAGGTCTTTGCCCGATTTGAGATTCTGGAAATAGGCCTTGTCGACCTTATATTTTGCAATCCCCTTGACGTCGAGCTTTCTCTCGCCAATTTTTTCGCGGAACAAAAAACCGTTGGTGTAAATTCGGTGATCTAAGGGAATGGTCTCCACCTTAACCTTTTCGTCTTCATAGATCATTTCCGTTTCGTTGGAAGTCAATTCGTGAAACAGCAAGGGATAGTTCGTCCATGAATCCCCCAATTTCAATAGAAGGGTTATGGCTTCCTTAATCCCTTTTGGGCCGTAGATATGCAATTCCCGCTCACGACCCAACAACCGGAAACTCGAGACCAGACCCGGCAATCCAAAAAAATGATCTCCGTGCAAATGTGAAATGAAGATATGATCGATCCTGGAGAATTTGATTTTATTCTTTCGGAGCTGCACTTGGGTCCCTTCGCCACAATCGATAAGAAAAAGGTGGTTTTTTACTTCCAGTACCTGCGAAGTCGGATTGGAAAGCGTTCTTGGGGTGGCCGCATAACAACCTAGGATGTGCAGTTTCATTCTTTTCCTTCGGTTTTCATATCATATTCGATGGCATCTTGAGGGCCAAAGTTGCTCTTAAAAGTAAAGGCATAAGGGGTTTGGCCATGCTGGTTGAGGTAAGCCAGGCGTTTTTTTGCTTCTTCCGGGGAGGGTTCACTCCCCGATATGATATACCAAAAGGCCATATGACTTTCGCCCATCGGGCTGAACCATTGCCTTTTCCTTTTTAATATCCCGGAATGATCAGATCTATAGGTAAAATCGAAAAGTGCTTCCTTGGTTTCCCAAACCGACATGTTGATGATCAAAAAGTCGTCATCAAAGATCCTGATGGCCATCGCATTGTTATCGTCTCCCTTTAAGCGCCATATAAAACCGGGGCTTTTTTCAGCTATGCTGTTGATCGCATCGAGATTGGCCACAAAATCGGCCATCAGGGGATGGTCGATGGGTGCCAACATTTTAGCGATATTGATTTGTGCCAAATGATACTGCTGGGCCATTACATCTCCAAGTCTCGCTCAATTTCTTCCATTTCAATGATGTCTTTTGCCTCCTGAAGGCTTGGCACCACACAAATACTATCGGGCACCTCGTCAAAACCTACCCTATCGGTGACCAGAACAAAGGATTTTTTACCTGCCCTGTGCATATCGGAAAGCTGCAGGAACTCTAAAATATCATCTGCCTTTAATTTCGAAAAAGAAAAAAGGTTTACGATGATGTTGTCATTCTTGATCTTCGGGTAGGCGATTTTCAGGTTTTCAAGAAATTTTGGCAGGGCGATGTTCTCTTGAAAAACGATCGTAGTGGTGCCGTCATTATCAAATATCATAGCTATCTATTTAATTTTTGATGCCAAAAGATAAATAACCGCCATTCGTATGGCGACCCCGTTTTCGACTTGGTTCAAAATGATCGACTGTTTGGAATCGGCTACATCGCTGGTGATTTCCACCCCTCTGTTGATAGGACCGGGGTGCATGATCACGATCTGTTTATCAAGACTGTCGAGGAGGGCCTTATTTACCCCAAATTGCTGTGTATATTCCCTGGTGGTGGGAAAATAGCTGATATCGAGCC
>JBATHI010000481.1:0-2898 GCA_049666645.1 Flavobacteriaceae bacterium
TTGGAAGCCCGTCAATCGGGTCTGGCCATTTCGAGAATTCTGTTTTGTCTGGATATTTTGAAAAATACGTTCTTAAATAAGCTGGGTCAAAATAAATTATTCTCTTGTCAATCCGCAATCGAATCCAAGAATTTGGAAACCAAGTTATGTCCGTTGTAGATTTTGACTTCATTTCCTTTCAATTATGTTCAAAATTCGAATGTTTTTCGCATTGCAGGTAACAATTGAATATAGTGCATTATGCACTATATATCACTTATACTAAGATAGCAAATCATCAATATCTTTGAAGGAACTTTCTGCAACATGGGTGTAAATCTCCGTTGTTTTACTTGAGTTATGACCTAAAAGAACCTGGATCTTTCGCAAATCTGTTCCTTTATCCAACAAATGAGTTGCAAAGCTATGTCGCAGCATATGGGGAGTCACTCTTCTAGTAATTCCTGCTCTTAATGCCGCACGACTTACAATGTTGACCACACTGGTAGGAGAATACGCTTTTCCATTAGGGCTTTCAAATAGAAAAGTGCGAGGTTGATATCTTTTATAATACTTACGTAGATCTTTTAATAATGTAGGACTTAATATGGTGTACCGGTCTTTGTTCCCCTTTCCCTGGTTGATCCTCAAGAGCATGCGCTTACTATCTATGTCCTGAGGTCTTAAAGCCAGTACTTCGGAGCGTCGCAAACCTGAACTATAGAGCAACCCAACAATACACTGGTGTTTGATATTATTGATTTGGGCCAAAAGGTTTTGAACTTCTTCAACGGAAAGTACCTCCGGTAGTTTTTTTGATTTTCTTGGGCGTTCGATAGCGTAGAACCGATTGGGCATACCACGGACGATCTCATAATAGAACTTAATACTGTTTATGGCCTGATTGACATAGGAATCGGAACAACCTTTTCGAACTAAAAAAAGCAGGTATTTGCGAATGTCGTTTTCGTCTATATTAGCCAATGGGGCATCTGGATAAAAGCGCATGAATGCCTCAAAACAAGAGATATAAATTCTTGCCGTATTAGGGGCATACTTCTTAAGCTCTAACTTTTCCAAATAATCATCAGGGCAAAGTCGAGCTTGGCGGCTAAATTTTGAATGGTCTTCTCGATTAAAATTAGTGTTGCCTGTTTTGTTAACAAGTGGTTTATTATGAAAAAAGTAGTTCCCATTGATCCAAGCTACGCCTTTGAACATTTTATATATCAATTGGATGTTCTCTTTTGTGTTGGGCAGAAAATACATTTGATAATTCTCCGACCATTTAACGTTAGGTAGTAGATTGACCTTTTCCTGTAAATCACGATTCGCACGAAATTGAAGGCCAATGCAAGGTTGATTATCAATGGATAAGTGTTTGAGGGTAATACTCTTTCCAAACATTTTTGTGCAGAATTGCAGAAAGTTAGGTTTCAAACCTGCAATTTCCTTGCAGCTAAAATGACCTATTGAATTTTCAGATGCGTTGAACAAAGTAAATTTTCAAAACGAAGAGGGAATAGCAAGAGGGCAACACGCATGCGCGGTGTTGCAGTATTTCATTTACGCATAAAACGTTGTTTGCCAGTGTCTTAAAGCGAATGGTGTTGAATTGTTTTTTTTTAGGGAAACTAACTTTTGCGGCAAATGGCTTCAAAACCCCTAGAAACAGGCAAAAATTTGCGGCAAATTCGTTTTTTCCCTAGCAGAGTTCTTTTCGTATTCAATGAGCAAATCAAACAAGAAAGAGTATCATTTTCCCCATCAAAACACCCCATCCTTTTGTGGGGGGTGATTTTGAGGGGAAAATAATGGTGAGTTGGGGGATCAAAAAGTTTAACCCTCGCTAGTATTCGATCTATCAAATATTGTAATAGGCCTACCTAATTCATCTTTGGAATCCTTACGTACCAATTTATGTCATCCCAAGAATTGTGGAGTACCTAAATCACTTTTATGTTCCAATTTCTCTCGCAACATTTGCATATCGTCAGCTACTTTTCTTTCCACCACCTTGGCGTAAATTTGTGTGGTGGCCAACCTTGTATGCCCTAGCATCTTGGAAATGGTTTCAATGGGCACGCCATTCGTCAGGGTAACCGTGGTTGCAAACGTATGTCTTGCCATATGGAAGGTAATGTTCTTTTGAATCCCTGCCAATGGTGCTATTTCCTTTAAATAGGCATTCATTTTTTGGTTGGAAATCCTGGGAAACAAGGTATTGTTGACCAGAGATCGTTTATCGGTCATATAGCGTTTGATCAAATCCAGTGCTTTTCTTAGCAATGGGACTTTGACCGGATTTCCGTTCTTTTGTCTTTTGGTAACGATCCAGTACGTATCCATGCCCAATACCAAACTCTCCTTGGTCAATAGCATTAGATCGGCATAGCTGATTCCTGTGTAGCAGCTAAACACAAACAAATCCCTCACTGTACTTAACCGCCTTGAATTAATAACTAATACTTCAAGTCTTTCCAGTTCATTGGCCGTCAGATACCCTCTATGGGTTGGGATTAATTTTTGTTTGAATTTACGGAAAGGGTCATAGTCTATCCATTCCATATGGTAAGCAAGGGTGATCATCTTGCGCAATCGCTGTATATGTTTCATTACGGCATTGTTACCTATTTGCTTCTGATAGTGCCTGGGTTTATGGCTCCTAAGAAAATTTTCAAAACTCAGGATAAAACGGTAGTCGAGTTCCACAAGTTCCATGTCTTCTCTCATGTATTCTTTTTTTACGAATAACAGGATATAGTTTTGACTTGTCAGGTACAGTCGGGAAGTATTCAGGTGCAGCTTTTGGAATATTTTGGTGTTGTGGTACGCTATGATATCCCGTAAGGTGTAAATTCTCACATTGTCGTCCCCAAGGAATTTTGATTTTATGGCTTGTGGGGTGATACGTCTATC
>JBATHI010000482.1:0-6916 GCA_049666645.1 Flavobacteriaceae bacterium
CCGAAATTCCCGAGACCGACATGGCGCCAAAAGTATCTCCATGAAAACCCCCTTCCAAGGCTAAGAGCACATTCCTTTTTTTGCCTTTGTTGAAATGGTATTGCAAAGCCATTTTTATTCCAATCTCGGTTGCGGTTGAACCGTTATCGGAAAAAAAGAGCTTTTTTTGGTTAAATGGCAATATTTTGATGAGTTCTTCCGACAATTGAACGGCAGGTTCATGCGTAAATCCGCTGAATACCACCTGATCGAGACTTTGCATCTGTTCATACACCCTTTCTATGATATAATCGTTGCAATGCCCGTACATGGCAGTATACCACGATGCGATACCATCTATATATTCCCTGCCATTTTCATCGTACAGAAGGGCGCCCTTGGCTTTAACGAGCCCCAACATTTTTGGATGCCGCTTATGCTGTGTCAGCGGATGCCACAAATATTTTTGGTCGCGTGCCGAAAGATTTTTCAATGGTATTGTTATGAAGTATGCGATTTCTCTATCTTGCAAAGATGGGAATTAATCCTATAACCGCCCATGCGAATCAGACCGATCGTAAATCTAAAAACATTGATTGCCCGCCTACCACAGCAGGGGGTATTCATTTCACTTTTGGTGGTATCGATTGCCATTCGGTTTCCGTTTTTCTTCAGGGACTATATCGATCGGGACGAAAGTACTTTTATCTTGATGGGACAATCCTGGGTGAACGGGCATCTCCCATATACCGAATTATGGGATTTAAAACCCCCGATAACGTTCTTGTTTTTTGCCGGTATCATTTACGTGTTCGGAAAGAGCTTTCTGGCCATCCGTTTTTTTGGGGCCCTGCTCGTAGCCCTCTCCGCTTTTTTCGCATATAAAATCGGCGCCGAATTTGGCAAGAAGAACATGGGGTATTGGGCCGCTCTGGGCACTGTGGCCCTGCAGAGCCTGTTCGGCAGTCTACAGGGTGTCATGTCGGAACATTTATGCATGGCATTGTTTATGCCGGGACTTTTCCTGATGCTTCGAACAAAAACCCATTGGGGGAATTTTTTGACCGGGCTCCTAATGGGCTTGGCCATCATGACCAAATTGAATATCGCCTATGCGGTCTTTTTTCTGGGACTATATCTAATCTACGACCATTTCAAGGCCAAAAGGTCGGAAAGGCAATTATGGCATCCCGTTCTCTATGGCGTTGGCATCATTGTTATTGTGGGTTTGACGCTACTGCCTTATTACCGCGAAAATCAAGAATTGGTCTGGTGGAATTCTGTGATCAGGGCATCCTTGGCCTATGCCGGATCAAGCCAAGGAGCAATACTTAATTTGGCGCCAACCTTTTTGGCCATCGCGCTATTTTTTCTTTGGGCGTGGCGAAAAAGGTATTTCGATTTCAAGGATGGAAAGGTACAATTACTTGCCATCGCCATCATCGGCGTACTTTTTTCCTTCGCCAAGGCCGGCAGGATCAACAGCCACTACCTGATCCAACTGTACCCCATGCTGATTGTCTTGGTCGGGCTATCCATCTGTAGGATGAATCTCCACATCAAAAAAGCCTATCAACCCATTCTTGTCCTATTGATGCTTATGGTACCGGCCGAGAGCTATTTGGAATATTATCGGATCGTAAAAAACAAGTTGGACAAGGGCACTTTTTACAATGGGGAAGGCATTACGGTACCCCAATACCTGATGCAAACATTTCCTGCCGAAAAAAATGTATTCTTTTTGGAATACCATATCGGATATTGGTTATTGGATGCCTCCCCTCCGACAAAGGCAGCCACACATCCCAGCAATATCTGTCGCGAAGAACTCTTCCCTTATTATGACAATCCCAGGAAAACGGCACTGGACGAGATCATGTTCATCATGTCGGTAGTTCGTCCAAACATCGTGGTGACGCGGAAAAATAGATTGGTATTCGACGAGAAGCTGGTCGAGGAAAACAGATATGTCAGCGCATACCTAAAAAACAACTATCTGCTATGGGCGACCGTCGAAGGGGCGGAAATTTATAAAAGATCAGATTGACATCAGGATGTTCCTGAAGGTATCGGCATACTTCTTTATGACCGGTTTATCGAAAACGGGCTCTTCCTGGATCCTGCCGATCAATGAAACCCCGGTTTTGTGCAATATGATGTTCTCGGTTTGTGGATTGGCATCACCACTGAATAGCACAGATATATCATATCCCCTCATCTTCAGCCAGTTGATGGTCAGCAAGGAGTGGTTGATACTGCCCAAATAATGCCTGGAGACCACAATTACCTTGTAGTTGGGCATTATGATGTCGAGAATGGTGTCCTGTTCGTTCAAGGGCACCAATAATCCACCGGCACCTTCTATGACCAGATGATTGTCGGTATGAGGTTCGTGAATCTTGTTGGCGTCCAAAGTCACCCCATCAAACTCCGCCGCGGCATGCGGACTAATGGCTTGGGTGAGCTCAAAGCTACTCTTATAAATTTTGGACTTGTTGTTCGACAACAGTTCGGCCACCCGATCGCTATCGGTATGGTCCAAATCTCCTGCCTGAACGGGTTTCCAATAATCAGCTTCCAAAGCCTCCGTGATTATGGCGGAGGCAATCGTCTTACCGACCCCCGTTGATATTCCAGTTACAAAAATTCGCTTCATATTATTGGGGCTTTGTAATCATTCCACAACTTAGGCATTTGTACTTTCTTTTTTCAAAAAAAGGAAAAAGTTTATGGAATATTCCCTTACGGCCGTAGTATACCTCAGACCGCTTGGCTTTGCAATTGGGGCATACGACGGGCAATCCGTTTTTGTCCAAGGCATAAGCCCTTATTTCATTGTAAATTTCCAAGGCGTGTTCCCTATCACCGGTCAATACCTGCAACTTCACCCCTCCGATCGCATTGCTGATCAAAGGGTCTGAATTCAAGGTGTTTTCATCCCTGAGGAAAACCTTTATGCCTTCCGACTCCAATTTTCCCTTGATGATCTGCACATCCGCGGCATATTCAAAGGCCGCAATGGTATAAAACTTTTCGTTCATGAGTTTTTAATTAAAACCGATAGGCGGTAGAGCAAGGCTCCGATTTGTTCTTTAGAATTATAAGCGTGCAGGCATATACGCAACCTCTCCTGACCGATGGGAACGGTTGGATTAAGGATAGGCTTCACTTCGAAGCCAAATTTCCGTATCGCGTTTGCGACAGCGCTCACCTGTTCATTGCCCGGAATGATACAGCAATGTATGGCCGAATTGCTAGGAATGAATTTTGGTCCTAAACCCAAGCTTCCCAGTTCTTGATTAAAATAGGCGATGTTTTCGTTCAGCTGTTGCCGCTTCCTCTTCCCTAAATCGGACTTTGCCATCTCATAGGAAGCATCGATCGTGGCCACCGTATGTGGCGGAAGGCCTGTGGTATAAATAAAGCTTCTGGCAAAGTTCAAAAGATAGGTCTTTAGGTCGCGCGATCCCAAAATAGCTGCCCCATGGCATCCCATCGCCTTTCCAAAGGTGACGATTCGGGCAAAGATATCCTGCTGCAGACCTAAGTGTTGTACGATCCCTGCACCATCATTTCCAAAGATTCCCAGGGCATGGGCCTCATCAACCACCAAATAATAGCCATTGGCCTTACAAAAGGCTGAAAATTGTGGTAGATTGGGACTATCCCCATCCATCGAAAAAATCGATTCGGTAACCACATAAACGGCTGCTTCACTACCGTTCGCAAGGCTCATAATCCTAGTTGACAGATCCCCTAAATTATTGTGTTCGAATTTGAAGCCGTTTGCATGCCCCATTTGAATGCCATCCCTTATGCTGGCATGTATGTATTCATCATAAAAGACCATGTCGCCCCGCTGGGGAACCGACGCAAAAAATCCAACATTGGCATCATAACCCGAATTGAATACCAAGGCTGCATCAACCTGATGGATCCGGGTAAGTTTATTTTCAAGTAGCCCATAAATGGGGTGATTTCCGCAAAGCAATCGAGAACCGGTTGCCCCGTTCAATACCAGGTTCTGTTCCTTCAGCAATTGAACTGCCGCGTCCGATATTGTCTCCTCCCTGGAGAACCCAAGGTAATCGTTGGAAGAGAAATCGACCAAGCCGCTCGCCATCGGCAGGCTTCGGAGGGTCCCGGCCCGCTCCCGTTCCACGAGTTTCAAATTTAATTTTTTGGGGAAATTTGGCATGTGACAAATTTACTATCTTTATTCAAACTTCAACTGATGGTCGTTTATAAAAGGGCTACGCAAGAATCGGAACTGCGACAGATTTTGGGGCTGCAGCAGAAAAACCTCATTCCGGTACTCACCGAAGACGAAAAACAGCGAGAGGGCTTCGTTACGGTATCACATACCTTTGAAATACTGAAGCGGATGAACGATGTATGTGCCCATGTCATTGCCAAAGATGGTAATCAGGTAGTGGGCTACGCCTTGTGCATGCACCCTCGATTTGCCAATGAAATACAGGTTTTGAAACCGATGTTCGACGAGATTGAATCGGTGGTCCCGAAATCGGAGAAGTATTTGGCCATGGGCCAAATCTGTATCGACAAGGCGTTCCGGGGACAAGGGCTCTTTCGCCATTTGTACGATCATATGAAAAAAGGGGTACAACCCGAATTTACCACCATCATCACAGAGGTGGACGTAAAGAACGTTCGGTCGTTGAAAGCCCATTATGCCGTTGGTTTCAAGCTGCTTAAAACCTATTCTTCCGGGGGGCAGGATTGGCATTTGATTGCCTTGAGCTGAACCAAAAGAGCCACCCTTTGATGATGGATGGCCCATGAACTTGTCATGGGATGCGGTTAATCTGCCAAGACGATTACTTTGTTGCCTTTCATTTCGATGGTACCACTGGTAATGGGCAAAATGGTCTTGCCATTGACATCTTTTGAAAACCTGGATTGGTAGGCCTCTGCAATCGTGATGCTACCGTCGACCTTTACATTTCCGGCCTGCAACAAGGAAACAATCGGGGCATGGTCTTGCAACATCTGGAATTCCCCGTTGATGCCGGGCACTGTAACCGAGGTTACTTCTCCAGCAAACAAGGTAGCTTCCGGTGATACGATCTCTAAATACATATTTTTAGCAGTAAATCATTATGACTTATAGGTGACCGCGAGGCACTGCCTATAAATTTACATTCCATATTCCTGGCTCCACTTCAATAGGCTTCGGCCAACATTTTCTCACCCGCTTCGATGGCTTCCTCTATGGTTCCTTTCAGGTTGAAGGCCGATTCCGGTAAATGATCCAATTTCCCTTCCATGATCATATTGAAACCTTTGATGGTTTCCTTGATGTCAACCAATACCCCGGGAATTCCGGTAAATTGCTCCGCAACATGGAAAGGTTGTGACAGGAAACGTTGCACCCTTCGTGCCCTGCCCACAGCCAATTTATCTTCCTCCGACAGTTCTTCCATGCCCAAAATGGCGATGATATCCTGTAATTCCTTGTAGCGTTGCAACAATTCCTTCACCCTCTGGGCACAATCGTAATGTTCCTTGCCCAAAATATCGGCGGTCAAGATCCTGGAGGTCGAATCCAAGGGATCGACCGCAGGATAAATGCCCAATTCCGCAATCTTACGGGACAGTACCGTAGTGGCATCCAAGTGCGCAAAAGTAGTTGCCGGCGCGGGATCCGTTAAGTCATCCGCGGGCACATACACCGCCTGTACCGAAGTAATGGAACCTCTTTTGGTCGAGGTAATGCGTTCCTGCATGGCGCCCATCTCGGTGGCCAATGTAGGTTGGTACCCTACGGCCGATGGCATCCGTCCCAAAAGAGCGGATACTTCCGAACCCGCTTGGGTAAACCGGAAAATGTTATCGACGAAGAACAAAACGTCCTTGCCTTGCCCTTCTCCTGAGCCATCACGGAAATACTCGGCGATGGTCAAGCCAGACAAGGCGACCCGTGCACGTGCTCCGGGAGGCTCGTTCATTTGTCCAAAAACGAAAGTGGCCTTCGATTCTTTCATCACCTTCTTATCGACCTTGGAAAGGTCCCAGCCACCTGCCTCCATGGAATGGAGAAAAGCGTCACCATATTTTATAATGCCCGATTCCAACATCTCGCGCAACAAATCGTTTCCTTCGCGGGTACGTTCCCCAACACCGGCAAACACGGATAAGCCTCCGTGTCCTTTGGCAATGTTGTTGATCAATTCCTGGATCAATACCGTTTTGCCTACCCCTGCGCCCCCGAACAATCCAATTTTACCTCCTTTGGCATAGGGCTCGATCAAATCGATGACCTTGATCCCGGTGAACAATACCTCGGTGGAGGTCGAAAGATCCTCAAATTTTGGCGCTTCCCGGTGAATGGGCAAACCATGTTTGCCGGCTTTGGGCAAGTTCCCCAAACCATCGATGGCATCGCCGATCACGTTGAACAAGCGGCCATAAACGTCATCGCCGATCGGCATCTGGATCGCTTTTCCAGTCGCCAGCGCTTCGGTTCCCCTGCTCAAACCATCCGTTGAGTCCATTGAAATGGTTCTTACGGTATTTTCACCGACATGCGACTGCACCTCCAATACCAGTATGGAACCATCTTTGTTTGTTATCTCCAAGGAATCATAGATCCTCGGAAGTGTTGATCCCGATTGGAACTCAACATCGACCACCGGGCCAATAATCTGGGAAACCTTTCCTGTAACTTTCGACATTACTTCGTAGTTTATTTGTTTAGTATCAAAAAATCATGAAAAACAGATTGCCATACTTATGTTTTTCAGGCTGCAAATATAGACTTTTCCGTTTTAATTGGAAATGGTTTTTTTTCGCTTTTTTAAAAGAAAAAGGGCAATCCTTCCGGTTGCCCTTTTTTATTTGAATGTTGTTTTTGTTTAAGGATTTATCGTCCAGGAAACATAATAAATGGAACCGATGAGTCCGGTACCCACAGCGG
>JBATHI010000483.1:0-10453 GCA_049666645.1 Flavobacteriaceae bacterium
ACCACTACCGAAAGATCAATTCCAAAAAAGGGAAGGCCGAGGTGCGTATGAACTACCGATCGGCCTCCGATGCAGAAGGCGATTGGCTCGAAGAACAGATCGCCGATCCCTCGAGCGTCCTAGAAAATGATTCGATCGAGAACGAGGAGCTTGGTTCCGCTATTTATGAGTGCATTTCAAAACTGCCAAAAAAACAAGCCTTGGTGTTCAACATGAAAACGATCCAGGGCATCAGCACGGAGGACATCTGTAAGGAACTCGATATCAATCCGTCAAATTTGTGGGTAATGATACATCGGGCGCGCACCGCCCTGATGGGATGCCTCAACCAAAATTGGTTCAACCTATGATTAGTTGCGAACAAGCCGCTTTGATCTGTAACAAGGCACAATACAGGGAAGCTACCTTTTTGGAAAAGGGGAAATTGAAACTTCATGTGCTGTTCTGCAAAACCTGTTCCAAGTTTACCAAACAGAACACCGCATTCACTTCACTTTGCGATAAGGCCAATCTTCATGGCCTTTCTGAAACCGAAAAGGACAAAATGAAAGCCGAACTTCAAGAAATCGAATAATTTCAGTACGGCAGCAATAGCAGCACCAACCACCAAAAAATGGGGATGGCCTCAACCCAAAACGAGGCAAAATATTTGGATCGATGCCTTGGTGTTGCCAACAAAACGATAGCTACCGCCAAAAAAAGAATACCCTTGCCGATTACTTCATGCCATGGGACATCATCTTTCAAAAATGTCATCAGAAAAAAAGGAATCGTGGCCATGGCCCCGAATATTTTGGTGTTGGCAACGCCAAACTGCTGCGGCAATGATTTCAGCGCCAATTGGTCGTACGCCAAATCACGGATTTCGAAGGGCAACATCAAGAGGAGCACCAAACCAAACCTTTGCAGGCTTTCGACCCCAACATCCCAAGAAAGGGCTCCCGTCGATTCTGTTACGGGAAGTATCACCGTAGCCCCGGTCCAGACCAAGGCCACGAGAAATATTTTAAAGCCGGCCAGGCTTCTAAGGTTTTTAGCTCCCGGTAAAACCGGAAGGGCATACAACCCTGTCAATATCAAGAGCATCAACATCGTGATCCATGACCTAAAATTTAAGAAAAACGCATGGTAGATTGCCAATGCGCAACTGATAAGGCTGATGATCTGTATGTTTTTATGATATGTTTTGGCGACCCAGATGTACTTTTCTGCCTCGACACCATATTTAATAAAATTATAGCCCCCTATCGCGGCGAAAAACAGAAAAAAGGCCAGGTGTCGGTCGGGTGAAATGTTTAAGCTTAGGGCAGTGCAATAGAGGAGGGCAAGCAGCGCCAAAGCCACATGTATGCTGGCATCAAGGTAGAAATCGAAAAAAAGCCGAGCCCACTTCATTGAACAAAAGTAGCCAAACTGTTTATAACCCCGTTTTTTGGTTAAAAACTTTGGCACAGATCATCGAAAAAGCTTCATTATTCAGGGAATTAATCGCTAATTTTGCCATCATTTTTAATCTATTTGTACGATTTATGAGGACAGACGTTTTTGCTTCGCGACATATCGGAATTGCAGAAAACGACCTTCAGTCAATGCTGAAAAAGGTTGGCGTTCGAAGTTTGGAACAATTGATAGAAGAAACCATTCCAGGTGAAATTAGGCTCAAACAACCTTTGCAGCTCGATGCGCCGCTCAGTGAGCACGAATTTCTTTCGCACATCCAACAGTTGTCGGAAAAGAACAAGGTATTCAAGACCTATATCGGCCTTGGCTACCACGAAGGACTTACGCCTTCGGTCATCAAAAGGAATATTCTTGAAAATCCGGGTTGGTACACCGCCTATACCCCCTATCAGGCCGAAATTGCCCAAGGACGTTTGGAGGCCCTGTTGAATTTCCAGACCGTTGTGGCCGATCTCACCGGGATGGAAATAGCGAACGCCTCGCTTCTCGATGAAAGTACGGCGGCGGCCGAAGCAATGACCATGTTGTTCGATCTGCGTACCCGCGACCAAAAGAAAAATGGCGCCGTAAAATTTTTCGTCTCCGAATCGGTGCTGCCCCAAACCCTTTCCCTATTGGAGACCCGTTCGGTGCCTTTGGGCATCGAATTGGTAGTGGGCGACCACCATCGGTTCGATTTCGGTGACGATTGCTATGGAGCATTGTTGCAATATCCCGGAAAACACGGACAGGTTTTCGATTACGCTCATTTTGTCGCAGAGGCCAAAGCAAAGGACATCAAGGTAGCGGTGGCGGCAGACATCCTGAGCCTGGTACTGCTCACCCCTCCCGGTGAATTTGGGGTGGACGTGGTGGTTGGTACCACCCAGCGTTTCGGGATTCCCATGGGCTATGGAGGACCGCACGCCGCATTTTTTGCGACCAAAGAGGAATACAAGAGAAATATCCCCGGCCGAATCATAGGCGTAACCAAAGACACCGATGGCAAAACCGCATTGCGCATGGCCTTGCAGACCAGGGAACAGCATATCAAACGCGATAAGGCTACCTCCAATATCTGTACTGCCCAAGTACTGTTGGCCGTAATGGCGGGCATGTATGCGGTTTATCACGGCCCGAATGGACTAACATATATCGCCAAAGGCGTGCACGCCTCGGCGAAAACGCTTGGCGAAACTTTGGGGCAATTGGGCGTCGTGCAACTGAATACCTCCTTGTTTGATACCATCAAGCTGAAGGCCGAAACGAAAAAGGTAAGGCCCCTTGCGGAGCGTTCCGGGGTAAACTTTTTATATATCGATCAAGAAACCATCGCCATAGCCTTGAACGAAGCGACCTCCCTGAAAGACCTGCAACAAATCGTGGATATTTTTGCGGATGCCCTAGGGAAAAACACCGTAAAAATCGCAGGATTGTCTTCAGGTTCTGCCATAGATGCCGCGGTGCAACGCAGGGCGCCATTTTTGGAGAACAAGGTTTTCAATTCGTATCATTCCGAAACCGAACTGATGCGCTATATCAAAAAATTGGAGCGAAAAGATTTGGCCCTCAACCACTCCATGATCGCTTTGGGAAGCTGCACCATGAAGTTGAACGCCGCTACCGAAATGCTGCCCTTGAGCTGGGCGCAATGGGGCAACATCCATCCGTTTGTCCCCATTGAACAGGCCGAAGGTTACCAGATCGTGCTCCGGGCATTGGAAAAACAGCTCAATGCCATCACCGGTTTTGCAGGCACCTCGCTGCAGCCCAATTCAGGCGCACAAGGCGAATATGCCGGATTGATGACGATTCGGGCCTATCACGAATCGCGATCGGAAGGCCATCGCAACATTTGTATCATTCCCGCCTCAGCCCATGGCACCAACCCGGCTTCTGCCGTTATGGCGGGCATGCAGGTGGTGGTTACCAAAACCGATGAAAAAGGAAACATCGACCTTGCCGACCTGGAAGAAAAGGTATTGCAACATTCGACCAACCTTGCGGCCTTAATGGTAACCTATCCCTCAACGCATGGGGTTTTCGAATCCTCGATCAAAAAAATCACCAAGCTGATCCATGACCATGGCGGTCAGGTTTATATGGACGGTGCCAACATGAACGCCCAGGTAGGATTGACCAATCCCGCCACGATCGGCGCCGATGTTTGCCACTTGAACCTTCACAAAACCTTTGCCATTCCCCATGGCGGTGGCGGTCCTGGCGTAGGCCCCATTTGCGTGGCACCGCAATTGGTTCCTTTTTTGCCGGGAAATCCGGTCATCCAAACCGGCGGCACGCATGCGATCACCGCCATTTCCGCAGCCCCTTGGGGCAGTGCCCTGGCTTGTTTGATTTCCTACGGATACATCAAAATGCTTGGGGAACAGGGCTTAAGGCGTTCCACCGAAATAGCCATTTTGAACGCCAATTACATCAAACATCGCTTGCACGGAAAATACGAAGTGCTCTACACCGGTGAAAAAGGAAGGGCAGCCCATGAGATGATACTCGATTGCAGGCCATTCAAACAACATGGCATCGAAGTGACCGATATCGCCAAACGATTGATGGACTATGGTTTCCACGCGCCCACGGTATCCTTCCCCGTGGCCGGTACCGTAATGATCGAACCTACCGAAAGTGAAAGTCTTGCCGAACTCGATCGGTTTTGCGATGCGATGCTTTCGATCCGTTCGGAAATTGACCAAGCATCGGCCGAGGATGTCAATAACGTACTCAAAAACGCGCCACACACTTTGACCATGGTGACCAGTGATCGATGGGAATATCCCTACAGTAGGGAAAAGGCGGCGTTCCCGCTTCCTTATGTTTCAGAGAATAAATTTTGGCCGGCCGTGAGAAGGGTCGACGACGCGTATGGCGATCGTAATTTGATCTGTACCTGTGCCCCCATTGAAGCTTATGTAGAAGCCTGAAATACCCAATAAAATTGGGATGCCAGTGCCTATGCGATATCATTTGGGGCTTGGATCGAAAATCAATTTGAACCGCATCGACAACTTGAACATCGTAATAAGCCTTATGCGCGCATAGCAAAACAAAGCGTTCGACGTATATTGAACGAAGCAACACATGAATTGAACAATGAGCGCAGCCATTACGGGAACCGGTTCTTACATTCCCCCCAAGAGTATCAGCAATGCCGATTTCAAGGCCCACGAATTTCTAAATTCGGACGGTAGCCCTTTCAAACATGAAAATAATGTCATTATTGAAAAATTCAAGGCCATTACCGGAATTGAAAATAGACGCTATGTCGAAAACAACCTCAACACCTCCGATATCGCCTTTCTTGCCTCCGAAAAAGCCATCGCAGATGCGGGCATAAACAAGGAAGATCTAGATTATATCATTTTTGCCCATAATTTTGGGGATGTTGCCCATGGCCAATCACAGGCCGATACGATACCCAGCCTCGCTTCCCGTGTAAAACATTTGTTGCGCATCAAAAATCCAAACTGTGTGGCCTATGACCTGCTTTTTGGATGTCCGGGTTGGATCGAAGGCCTGATCCAGGCCCACGCCTATATCAAAAGTGGAATGGCGACAAAATGTTTGGTTATCGGGGCGGAGACCCTATCGAGGATTGTAGATCCCTACGACCGCGACAGTATGATCTATTCAGACGGCGCCGGGGCGACCATTATCGAATCCAAGGAAAGTGCTGGGCAGATATTGGCCCATGCCAGCGCCACCTATGCTTTTGACGAGGCCTATTTTCTGTACTTTGGGAAATCGTTTTCGAACGAAAGCACGGAGGAAACAAAATACATCAAGATGCACGGCAGGAAAATATATGAATTTGCAGTGACCCATGTGCCCCAAGCCATGAAAGACTGTCTTGATAAGAGCCAAATGGGAATCGACAAGGTCAAAAAAATATTTATCCATCAGGCCAACGAAAAAATGGATGCGGCCATCGTGAAAAGATTCTATGGCCTTTATAACCGGGAGATGCCCGAAGGAGTGATGCCCATGAACATCCATGAAATGGGCAATAGTTCGGTGGCTACTATCCCTACACTCTTCGATATGGTGAGAAAGGGAAAAATGGAAAATCAAGAAGTGCGGAAGGGCGATGTTATTATCTTTGCAAGCGTAGGTGCGGGCATGAACGTGAACGCCATCGTTTATCAAGTATAACATGTACGAAAATACCTTTCCGAACAAACGTTTCCGCCAAACCCTAAGCTTTCTCCAAAAACATATCCCCACCGAATACCCCATCCTGGATCTGGGGGTCCCTAATCCCTTTTCCAAAATGATGGGCGAACATGGGTACCATGTTGAAAACACGAAAGGGGAAGATCTCGATGTCGATTTTTCAACGGTCAGAAAATCCCGGGCCAAAGTGGTCACGGCCTTTGAGATTTTTGAGCATCTTCTTGCTCCCTTCAATGTATTGCGAGAAATCAAGGCCGATCATTTGGTGGCAAGCGTGCCATTGCGTTTATGGTTCGCCAAGGCATACAGAAGCGAGACCGATCCTTGGGACCGGCATTACCATGAATTTGAGGATTGGCAGTTCAATTGGCTGTTGGACAAAGCAGGCTGGGAGGTCATCGCTACCGAAAAGTTCAGCAATCCGGTAAAAAAACTGGGGCTGAGACCCCTGCTGCGCCGTTTTGCCCCAAGATACTATTTGGTACTCGCAAAGCGTAAAACCTAAACCAAAAGTACCATAGCTCAATAAGAGACCATAACCATGTCATCTGAAACGCCTGTTTAAAATTCGAGTCCTGATTTGGAATATTATATCGTCATACCCGCCCATAATGAAGAGGATTTTTTGGGGCAGTGCCTGCAATCGATACTGAAACAATCGCTTCTGCCCAAAAAAATCGTCGTGGTCAACGATCATTCGACCGATGGCACGGAACAGTTGATCGATCGCTTTCTCGCCAAAAACAAGGCCATCATGAAGGTAAATACCGCTTCTTCGACCGCGCACCTACCAGGGAGCAAAGTGGTCAACGCCTTTGGCAAGGGCGTGGCGAAGCTTGACGAAGATTATGATTTTTTGGTAAAGCTCGATGCCGATGTGGTTCTTCCCGAGCACTATTTCGAGCGTATCGGCATGATTTTCAAAACCCGTCCGAAAGTTGGTATAGCAGGGGGCTTTATTTTCGAACAGGACGGGAATGGGGAATGGCATCTCAACCATCCGATGGACAAAGACCATGTCAGGGGTGCGTTTAAGGCCTATTCCAAGACCTGTTTTAAAGCGATCGGAGGGTTAAGGGAGGCTATGGGCTGGGACACGGTGGATGAACTCTTGGCGCGATACCATGGTTTCGAAGTGCACACCGATCCGGAACTGAAGGTGAAGCACCTTCGACCGACCGGGAATGCCTATAATGCCAAGGCAAGACTATTGCAGGGCGTAGCCATGCATGCCATGCGATACGGCTTTTTGCTCACCTTGATCGCTTCCCTTAAGATGTCGTGGAAACAACGAAAACCAAGCCCATTCTTTTACAATATCAAAGGATTCCTTTTCGCAAAGAAACAAGGAGATGCCTATATCGTTTCCAGGGAAGAAGGCAAGTTCATCAGAAAGTTTCGATGGAACAACATCAAAAGAAAGTTGCTGAACACGAAGTCTTAATGGAAGTTCATGTTTGGCCAAAAAAAAGCCCCACCATGGTGGGGCTTTTTTTTGGGATATATCGTCTAATTAGATACCTAGTTCTTTCTTGACTTCAGCCAATAAATTTTTACCGTTCGCCACGATCAAACCGCCACCTGGTTGGGCATCGATCACGTAATCATAGCCTTGGGCAGCAGCAACCTTTTCGATTGCGGCTTTGGCCTTATCGGAAATGGGGGCGAAAAGCTCCGATTGCTTCTTCTGTAATTCCCTTTGAGCGGCTTGTTGGGCCTCCCCTATGTTCTTTTGGATACCTTGCAACTCAATGGCCCTTTTCTCGTTCTCTTCCTTGGATTTTGAGGGTGCTTCGTTCTGGTACTGGGTCGCCTTGTTCTGAAATTCGGTAATGGAGCTTTCGATATCGGCATTGTAGGTCTCTGATAATTTCTTCAATTCGGCCTCGGCATTTTTCATCGCTGGCATGGCCGACAAAAGCTCTGTCACATCAATATGTGCTACTTTGCTCTGTGCTTGGGCAAAACTGGTAGCAGCTACGAACAAAACTAGGGCTACGGCAATCGTCTTTAAGTGTTTCATGATTTTCAGTTAAAATATTTGAGTGTTAATTTTTGTTTTATAAATCTGTTCAATTAATGGTATCCTTTGCTATATTTTCTATTTCTCCTTCCTTATTATTCCTCTTGGCGTCGCGCTCCTCCAATAACTTTTTCCTTCTTTCTTCGTAGGCCTTTTTGCGCTCTTCCCTCAACTTCAAGGCCTCTGCCCTTTTCTCATCTGCAGTTTTTTCCCGCGCTTCCTCTGCCTGTTTTGCCCTAATCTGTCGTTCCAACAAGGCTTCCGTTGGAGCTTCCTCTTCTTCCATTTCCTCGGCATCGTCTTCAAAACTATCGAGGGCGCTTCGGGTATCCGTTTTTTTGTTCGGGGCACTTACCTTCCTTGTCCGGGCTATTCCCCTCAAAATCAAGTCGCTGATGTCGTGCCTTTTTTCGGAGTACAACATTACGACATCCGCCGATTTATCAAAAATAAAATCATATTTTTTATTGGCTCCGATTTTTTGCACTTCATTGAACACCTGATCCTGAATCGGCTGGATCAATTGTCGCTTCTGTAATACCAAATCGCCCTGAGGGCCAAAACGGTCTTGTTGGTATTCCAACATTTCCCTTTCCAGTATTTGTATCTCCTCTTCCCGCTCGGTAATCAATTCTTCGGTCAGCAATACTTTCTCGGCCATCAAATCTTTTTTCATCTGTTCGACCGCGCCTTGCTTTTGTTCTACCTCGACCTTCCATTTCTGTACCTTGTTCTCGAGCTGTTCGCTCGCCTCCCGGTACTCTTCCACATTTTCAAGGATATACTCCATGTCAACATAGGCAATCCGAACCCCACGCTGTGCAAAGGTATGGGCAGAAAACAATAGGGTTGCAGCCACTAAAAGAACGTTTGCTTTTCGCTTCATCTTATCTTCATTTAATACCATAGAAAATATCGTGCCAAAAATACTAAATATTTTAAAATGAATTAGTTAGCATTTGGCTTCGATACACAATTTTAAGTTATTTTAAAACTGTTGGCCAATGATGAAGTGTGTTTGCCATCCGCTCGGACCTCCATTCGGGTTGACATAGTCGGGGTCGAACCCGTATCCAAAATCTATCCCTAAAAGTCCAAACGCCGGCATAAATATGCGTAGCCCCACACCGACCGATCGTTTTATTTCAAACGGATTAAACTCCTGAAAATTGTTGAAGGCATTTCCAGCTTCCAAAAAAGTGAGTCCATAAATCGAGGCCGATGGCTTTAAAGTTAAGGGATATCGCAATTCCAAAGAATATTTATTGTACACTATACCACCTTCCGCCCTGCCTGTCAATGGGTTGGTCGGGGTCAGGGCCTGGTTGTCGTAACCCCTTAATTGTACCACGTCCCTACCGTCAAGGGTGAAGTTACCAAGGCCATCTCCCCCTACGAAGAAACGCTCAAAAGGAACGTCCCCGATATCGGTGTTGTAGCTTCCCAGGAAGCCGAATTCGGCATTGGTACGTAAAACCAGGGATTTATCTTCACTGCCCACCAAGGTGGTATACCAATCTCCCTTAAATTTGATCTTGTAGTATTCTAGCCACTTAAATCGCTCCTCTTCCAAGCTTTCCCTTTGTGCATTCAATATGGCAATTTGGGGGTCGTTCGGCTGCAGGCTGCTCAATTCGGTGAGCAGTCGATCGCTTTCCTCACGAATGGGCTTATAATCCTTGTTGGAAAACAAAGAGAAGGGCGGGGTGAATTTGGCGGTGATTTCGAAGTTAGATCCCGATCTGGGAAAAATTCTTCCCCCACCTACCGCATTTCTTGAGATGCCCAAAGTATAGGCCAAGGAATTCGATTTTCCGTTCCCGAAACTGAAAAGCCCAATATTGTAATTCTTAAAATCATACAATTGATAGCCCAAGGAATGCGAAATGGTGAAAAAATCGTCTGGCCATTGCACCCTTTTGGCCAATCCCACCGTAATGCCGGAAATCGAGAATTGCTGCTCCTTGTTGGGTTGGAACCGACCGCGATTATCCCTGGTGATTCCGAATTGTTGTGTTCTTGATAGGTTTAAATTGAACCGGACCGGTTTCTTGCCCCCAAGCCACGGTTCTGCAAAATTGACACTGTATACCCTAAAGGTCCTACTGGCCTGGAGCCGAAGGGCAAAGGTTTGGCCATCTCCCATGGGAACGGGCTTGTATGACTCGCCCTTAAAGAGGTTCTGGATTGAAAAGTTGTTGAACGAGAGTCCAAGCGTCCCGATGAAACCGCCCCCGCCATAACCTCCCTGCAGTTCGATCTGACTCGAACCCGATTCGACCAGATTGTACTTCACATCGACCGTACCTTCGTTGGGGTTCGGGTTTTGTATATCGGGTTTGATCTGTTCGGCGTCGAAAAAGCCGAGTTGCTGCAATTCACGGATGGTGCGGATAATATCGCTCTTATTGTACCGTTGTCCCGGCCTGGTGCGCAGTTCCCTATAAATCACGTGGTCATTGGTCCGGTCATTGCCTTCTACCCAAACATGGTCTAAAAAGGTTTCCTTGCCTTCTATGATCCGGATCTCGAAATTGATGGTGTCGTTCTCGGCCGAAACTTCCACGGGGTTGATGGTTGAAAACAAATAGCCATTGTTCTGGTACAGACTCGTGATGTCTTGGGCATCGGGCTTGGTATCGTCCGCGATACGTTCGCGCAACAATACCCCATTATAGGTATCTCCCTTTTTTATCCCGAGGACCCGGAGTAACTGACGGTCTGTATAAACCGTATTTCCCACAAAGTCGATATCCCCGAAATAATATTTATTCCCTTCCTCTACGGTAAGTTTGATGTCGA
>JBATHI010000484.1:0-4942 GCA_049666645.1 Flavobacteriaceae bacterium
TACATTATCCGAAACAGGCAAAAAAGAGGGGGGACGACAATTTGCAGAAGCTTTTCAAGGGATGCAAAAAGCGGGTCACGGAGAATGTGGTCCTGATTGCGAATTTTGTTATGGTACTGACGGGGTAAAGCTTGAAAATTGTGTCCATAACTGTGCTAGCGGCTCCCATTAAAATGAGACCAATACTTTTTAACAACGTGGAGTTCAAAGAAATCATGCAGTATATGCAGGAATTGGTCAAACAATCTGCCACTATTGAAGATGAGCAAACCAAGGAATTTATTTCGGAAATACTCAAGTATTATGACCTAATGCATCGCGAGCCCCTTTCAAGAATGCTTAAAGCCATTGAAAGTAGCTACCCTGATTTAAAAGACACCCTAAAACAAGACTATACCATACATACACTTTTGGAGCTTTATGATTTTGAAAACACCAACCTCCCCAATACAGTTAAGAAAACCTAGCCTTCCACTCATTTTGTTAGTTGTTTTGCTGAGTATGGGATGCAAAGATGATGCTAAAAACAATCGTTCTAATCAACAAAAAGAGCCTATACATCAAGACTTGAACGAGGCTGAGAAATTGGTCGATAAAGCCATAGAACATTCCGGGGGTATGAGCAATTGGACAGCTAAACAAACCTTATCGTACATAAAAAATATCAAAAGTTATGATTCGACCGGAACTTTGTTGCGAACCGAAGCCCAAGTGCATAGGTATCAATTAAAACCTTCCTTCAACGCAAATATAAGTTGGGAACGAGAAGGAAATAAACATGAAATTGTGAATAATGGCAAGCAGGCATGGAAATTGGTCAATGGAGAAATTCAAGACGACAAAGCTTCTGTAAACAGCGCTTGGAATTCTTCATTCGGCTCGCAGTACATGGTAAGCATGCCTTTTAAACTAAAGGCTCCAGGAACTATACTAAACTATGAAGGTATCGATACCCTATCAAATAATAGAATAGTACATAAGCTAAAAGTTACCTATGAAAAGGGTGCTGGAAGTTCAGGGGGATCCATACCTGGTATTATTTTTTAAATACCGATAACTATAAGTTTGAGGCCAATTTTTTAGACCATGGAAAAGGATTCTCCTATACCGATTATGAAACCTTTGTAGAGGTTGATGGTATATCAATTACCAAGGAGAGAAAAAGTTACGGTTCAAATGAAAACATGGAAACGACCTACCTTAAAACCATTTATAACAATTCCAATATTCAATTTGATGTAGAATTGCCTGAAGAATTGTTTGAAGTAAACAACTAGACTATTGGGCTACTATGCTAAAAAAAATCCTCATTGCGGGAGTTGGTAATGAATTAAAGCAGGATGATGCCTTCGGTATTGAATTCGCCAAAAAGTTTCGGGATGTTGTTTCACATTTAAGCCATATCATGGTAATGGAAGTGGGTATCGGCGGTATTCATTTGGTACAAGAGTTGCACGCAGGGTATGATATTTTAGTCTTGGTAGATGCCGTGGCGTGGGGAGAAGAGGCCGGCCATATTTACTTTCGGGAAATGGAAAATGTGTCCGATATTGAAGAAATGGCGGTTTTTGAGAAAAGAACATTTCTTGCTGATATGCATTATACCAACCCTATAAGGGCCTTGATGTTGGCGAAGGCATTGAAAGTTTTGCCCAATGAGGTATATATCTTGGGTTGTGAGGCGGCAGAACACGATGACTTTGCTATCGGAATGACCACTGTGGTTGAAAATGCAATACCTATAGGGATAGAACGCCTGCAAAGCTGGCTGAACACTAAAAAACTGGCAACTTTCGAATAAGAATTGCTACCAAAAATATTTATTTTTAAATAGGATTTTTGTAACTTTATATGGTAAATAATATATTATGAATCAGGACATTAAACCAACTCAAAGCCCAAAAAAAGTTCAGAAGTATTCCGAGGAAAAAATTCCTTGGTGGTTTAATATGCATGTCAAAGACTTGGTAAAACCTATTACCGTAAAACGCATGCAACTACTATCAGCAGGGGCATTGCTTCTCGCTTTGATTGCAGGCGGATTATATGCTTGGGAAAACTTTTTAAGGGAACCCACCGGAGCTGAATTTGTTGATGATATTGTTGAAGCAGCGGGTGGTCTTGATACCTGGAATGGCATTGAACATGGGCAGTTTACACGCACCCATAATTTATACGATGATACTGGTGAATTATTAAAGTCTACGGAAGAGACCTTTTATTTCAAAAGAGGAAAAGAAGGTCTAAAGTTGCAGGTGAAGTCCGTTGGAAATGATAATAGTGAAGTGGTGGTTGGAAAGGATGACGAAGGTTTTTGGGCAACCAAAGACAATCAATTGGTAGACCCAATGGTTGCAGCCAAGGATGAAGGTATGATGTGTGATTCTAAATTTTGCAATCCTCAATGTGCTTCTTCGATGGCATTCTTTCGGTTTTCAATGCCGTTTAAATTAAAAGATAGGGGAGTGAATGCGAGTTTGGCATCAACGGGATTCAATATTGCGGAGTTGAATTTGTTGGGCGGTTCTGGTAAAGAACCAACTTTGCTAGATATATCTTATGACCCCAAAGTGGGGAAGGATAGCTGGCGATTTTATGTAGACCCTCAGGATAAATTGATTCACAAAGTTGAATATTATAACAAGTCTGATAAAGGAGAAACCCGCCCCGAAGAAATTTATTGGACTGACCACAAAAACGTTGATGGCATAACCTTCAGCCATCGTTGGACAAGGTATTGGCCCAATGGCAAGGTCATGGACGAATATGTGTATTCAGACGTGAACTTAAACAGCGAATTACCGGACGGATTTTTCAATAGAAGAAATTCTTCGTCAATTGCTGCAAATCGATAGACTAGGTTTAGCTACCCGGCTAGAATAGAATCGCATAATTTTTCTAAGGCTTTTACTACTTTGGCCTCAGGGTCAAAATCGATAACGGACATTCCTTTCAAGTCTGCAGCCATTACCTGTTCGTCAAACGGAACGAATGCCGCAATCGGAAGGTTGATTTTAGCGCAGTACTCACGTATGGCTATTTCATCTTCTTTGGTGCGTATTTTATTGGCGATGGCCTCAACTTGACCAATACCCAATTGTTCCGCCATTTCAGCAAATCGCGATGCCGCCTCTAAGGATCTGTAATAGGGTTCGACCACCGTATATATTTTATCAACATATTTAGAGGTTCCCCGTTTCATGTGTTCTAGGGATGCCTCTGTATCCAGAACCATAATTTGGCCTTTTTCAGAGGTTAAGGCCGCGTTTACCAATTCGCGAACTACGGTATGGGAACCACACATGCATCCCGTACCTGCCTTTTCGGGTTTTCCAACCATAAGCAAAGTTACATTCTCCGTCACCTTTTGTCCGTAAGTATCCAAAACTTCTTGAAAGGGGATTTTGACCTGAAATTTCCATTTCCCATCTTCGGTCTCTACTCTCTCAATAATATCGGTGCTTAAATTCGGCGGACCCGCGTCAGATTTGTCAATACCCAGAACAATAGAGAGGTTGGGGTTGGGGTCACCATCAATAGCGAGTACAGTATCACCTTTGGCTCCGAAAATACGGCAAAGTGTACCACTAATTGTGGTTTTGCCTACTCCACCTTTACCGGCTATAGCTATTTTCATTACAATTTGAGTTTGGTATTCTTATTCGTCATCTGGACGGATATCATCTAGTTCATCGGTTCCTAGCAGAAAATCCATGGTACGTTTCGCTTCCTCCTCATCCACTACACTCATGGCTACGCCCACATGAACCAGCACATAGTCGCCTTCCACGGCCTCAGGAACAAGGCCTAAATTGATTTTTTTTATAATACCATCAAAGGACACTTTGCCAATTCTGAAAACACTTTCTATTTTATCCTCGAAACCTATAATTTGTCCGGGTACAGCTAAACACATGAATATGGATTTAAGATTAGGTTAATTTACGGAAATCAAGCGAGATAGAGTCGTCCGAATAAAACTTTAATTGAGGCAGTATTACGGCTTCGAATTCCATCCAACCGGCTTCGGTAAGCAAGGGAAGCAATTGATTCCAAATAAATTCCTTAAAATGCCCCTCACCAATTTCAGTTTTACCACGAACCTGACGTTGCGTAAGCCAAAATGTAATAATCATCCAAATTGATTCTGCTGTATGCAGGTATTGCCTATCTAATTGTTCAGGTTTTAAGATGCTTTTTTCCGAATTTAACCGCAACCATTCTTCTATTTGTACGATCATTTTCTCCAAATAGGTTACGCGTTTTGCATGCATTTTTGGATAGGCCCTTTCCATTTCAAGGAGATCTAAGAAATAAAAGGAGTACTGATTGAGTACAAAAAAATAGCGACCTAAATGATTGTCAAAGTCAATGAGGGATGGAAAATTTTGGTCAACGGATAATAACAACTCCAGTTCATTTCCCAATTCTGCGTCTATAGCTTGAATTATAGCTTTTTTGCTGTAATAATGGTACGCAAGATTTCCCACGCTAATACCCGATTCGTCGGCGATTTGTTGCAGGCGAATATTGACCAATCCCTTTTCATTAAAGAGTTTGATAGCAGCGTTTAATATTTTTTGCTTCGTACCGCTCATTGAATTTGTCTAATGCTTTCCGGCAACTCCCAGTCGAATTATGAGCTGCGCGTTAATACTGCGACCAGGCGCAAAAAAGCGCGTTTGATTTCCCGGCGTACCTCTGAATACATGACTTTGATATTCTTTGTCGGTCAAGTTGTCCACAGATAGCACAAACTTTGAATACGGAAATTTCGGGAAGGCCTTATGTAGATTAACCCCTGCGCTTATATTAAATAAAGAATAGGCACCTGTCTCTCTTTCAGTCGGAGCAGGCCGAGACTGTTTGGAGGTAATAATACTCTCCACACGTCCGAAAAAGGTATCGCTATAATTTCGAATTTGAAAACCTATTATATTTT
>JBATHI010000485.1:0-1830 GCA_049666645.1 Flavobacteriaceae bacterium
CCTGCCTTGTCCCCAAAAATGGCACGTAGCAGTTTTTCTTCAGGCGTGGGATCCGATTCCCCTTTCGGGGTGATCTTCCCGATCAAGATATCTCCAGGCTTCACTTCCGCCCCGATACGGATCATTCCGTTTTCATCAAGATCTTTGGTCGCCTCTTCCGATACATTGGGGATGTCGTGGGTCAACTCTTCAGCACCCAATTTGGTATCCCTTACTTCCAACGCATATTCATCGACATGGATAGAGGTAAAGATATCTTCGCGCACCACTTTTTCGGAAATCACGATGGCATCCTCAAAATTGTAGCCCTTCCATGGCATGAATGCCACGGTAAGGTTTCTTCCCAGCGCCAGTTCACCGCTCTCGGTGGCATAGCCTTCACAAAGTACCTGGCCTTTTTTCACCTTATCGCCTTTTTTAACGATGGGTTTCAGGTTGATACTGGTACCTTGGTTCGTTTTTCTGAATTTAACCAGTTCATAGGTTTTGGAATCATCCTCAAAACTGATCATTCGCTCTTCCTCCGAACGATCATATTTAATCGTAATTTTCTGTGCGTCAACATACTCAATGACACCATCACCCTCTGCATTGATCAAGACCCTGGAATCGGAAGCCACCTGTCGTTCCAAACCGGTTCCCACGATCGGGGATTGCGGTTTAAGCAAGGGGACCGCCTGGCGCATCATGTTGGAGCCCATCAAGGCCCTGTTGGCATCATCATGCTCCAAGAACGGAATCAAGGATGCCGAAATGGAGGCGATTTGGTTCGGCGCCACGTCGGTATAATTGACTTCCTTGGGGTCCACCACTGGAAAATCCCCTTCTTCCCTAACAATAACCTTATCGGTATCGATGGTGCCATTCTCCTTGAGGGGAATGTTGGCCTGGGCAATTTTCATCCCTTCCTCTTCTTCCGCGCTCAAATAGCTGAATTCTTTGGTATTTACCTTGCCATCCGCGACCTTTCGATAGGGCGTTTCGAGGAAGCCCATAGGGTTCACCTTGGCAAAAACCGAGAGGGAGGAAATCAATCCAATGTTTGGTCCTTCAGGGGTTTCAATCGGACACAACCGTCCGTAATGGGTATAATGTACGTCACGAACTTCAAATCCGGCACGCTCCCTGGATAGTCCACCTGGCCCTAGTGCAGACAACCTACGTTTGTGGGTAATCTCCGCCAAGGGGTTGGTTTGGTCCATGAACTGGGACAATTGGTTGGTCCCAAAAAAGGAATTGATCACCGACGAAAGCGTCTTGGCATTGATCAAATCGATAGGGGTAAAAACCTCATTGTCGCGAACGTTCATCCGCTCACGGATGGTTCTGGCCATACGCGCCAAACCTACGCCGAACTGTTGCGACAACTGCTCGCCAACGGTCCGTACACGACGGTTCGAAAGGTGGTCGATATCATCGATCTCGGCCTTGGAATTGATCAGTTCGATCAGGTATTTGATAATGGTAATGATATCCTCTTTGGTCAAGACCTGCTTGTCCATTCCAATATCAAGTCCCAATTTTTTGTTCATTCTATAACGGCCGACTTCGCCAAGGTTGTAGCGTTGGTCGGAAAAGAACAATTTATCGATAATGCCGCGAGCCGTTTCCTCATCGGGCGGTTCGGCATTCCTCAATTGTCTATAGATATGTTCCACCGCCTCTTTTTCGGAGTTGGTTGGATCTTTTTGCAGGGTATTGTGAATAATGGCATAATCGCTCTGCGCATTGTTCTCTTTATGCAAAAGGATGGTTTTCACATCAGCTTCGATAATTTGGTTTATGTGGTCCTTATCAAGGATGGTATCACGATCCAGAATGATTTCGTTA
>JBATHI010000486.1:0-2430 GCA_049666645.1 Flavobacteriaceae bacterium
GAGCAGATGATGCGCAAATACAATAGGGAAAAGGCCATCGTATTCAATACTTTGCAGATGTACCGATGGGACCGGATGGATTATTTAAAAAAATTAAATCAAAAAGCTGAACAGGAAGGGTTTAAGATAGGGATCAAGGTAGTAAGGGGCGCTTACATGGAAAAAGAAAACGAAAGGGCGGCGGAAAAAGGATATCAAACCCCTATCTGTGCCAACAAGGCGGAAACCGATGATAACTTCAATACAGCCGTAGCATACATGGTCCAGCATATCATGACCATCTCAATGTTCGTAGGCACACACAACGAACATAGTACATACCGCATGATGCAATTGATGCGGGAAAATAAAATCAACAACAGCGATCCAAGAATATGGTTTGGACAACTTTATGGAATGAGTGACCATATTTCCTATAATTTGGCTGCCCATGGTTATAACGTGGCCAAATATTTACCATTTGGACCTGTACGGGATGTGATGCCCTACTTGATCAGAAGGGCGGAGGAGAATACTTCAGTGGCCGGACAGACCAGTAGGGAATTGGCCCTTTTAAAAAGAGAAAGGAAAAGGCGCAAAATTTAGACGCTGGACGTTGCGGATTTAATACACGATGCTTTCTGCTATGGCCTCATTTTCACAATTCCGAACTTCCAGCACGGCGTACTTGTCTTTTACCATGCCCCTGATATAATAGGTTTTGCAAGGTGTCGATCTGGTATTGCTTTTGGCAAAATCGACATCCCCATCCAACAAAAGGTTATCTATGGCAGTGGAATCCAAATTCTTGTTTTGCAGTCTTGTTCGTATTTCCTCGGAATAAGATAGCGGTTTGGAACGAATGTCTTTTAAAGTCCTACAATTTGGTAAATAGCAGAAGTAGACGCCCGTTTCTTCAGATTTTTTTTTAAAAAAGATGGCCAGCAAAAAAACGCCAATAGAAAAGCCGATAAGGTAAAAACCCAATCGTTTTAAAAATGCCATATCAAAAAATAAGAAAGTTAATATCGCTGTATTGCAGGTCGAACCATTCTCCGACCGATTTGTTTGTAAGAATCCCGTGGTACATATAGAGTCCGTTACGAAGGCCTTTATCGAATCGTAGCGAATTTTCCAGTCCACCTTCCTCTCCCAATTTGAGTAAATATGGGGTAAAGATATTGCTGATGGATACCGATGCGGTTTTGGGATAGCGGGAAGGAATATTGGGCACACCGTAATGGATTACGCCAAATTTTTCCACTGTGGGCTTGTTATGGTCGGTCACCTCGCTAGTTTCGAAGCATCCACCCATATCGATACTAACATCAATGATCACGGCACCTTTTTTCATGTGTTCCACCATGGTGGATGAAACGACCACTGGCGATCGATCTCTTCCCCTTATGGCACCTATGGCCACATCACATCTTTTGAGGGATTTTAAAAGGTTTTTGGGCTGAATGGTCGAGGTATAGACCGTTTGTCTAAGCCTAGCTTGGATATTGCGCAGTTTAGTAAGGGAATTATCAAATATTTTCACGTTGGCCCCTAGGCCTATGGCCGATCTTGCCGCGAATTCCCCAACGGTTCCTGCTCCGATAATGACTACCTCTACGGGAGGAACCCCACTTATGTTTCCGAACATGAGTCCATTCCCTTTATTTGTTGCCGCCATGATTTCCGAAGCGATGAGAACGGATGCTATTCCCGCAATCTCGCTGAGGGAACGAATGGCCGGATATTTGCCATCTTCATCTTTGATATATTCAAATGCAATGGCCGTAATGCGTTTTTTGGCCAGGTGTTCAAAGTATTGTTTGTTTTGGGTCTTGATTTGAAGTGCCGAGATGATTGTTGTCTGGGGATTCAACATTTCAATTTCGGCAAGCGTTGGGGGTTCAACCTTAAGCAAAAGAGGACAACCGAATACTTTTTTGGTATCCCTGCTCACCTCAGCCCCTGCATTGGTATAATCGGCATCGGAAAAATGGGCGCCCAATCCAGCGCCTGCTTCGATCAATACCCTATGGCCATGTGCGGTAATGGCATTCACGGCATCGGGGGTCAAGCAAATCCGTTTTTCCTGATATTGGTTTTCTTTGGGAATCCCGATAAACAAATCGCGCTTTTGTTTAAGGATTTCCAGGGTTTCTTCCTGGGGGAGCAATTGCTGTTTGCTAAAGGGTGAGCTAGGTTGATTCATACGGAGTACTGCTTACCGAAAAAGGCTACATTTCAAGTAAAATTACGATAATTTATTGAATTGCGGCATTGGTTCAAATCCGGTTCAAAGCACAACAAGGCCTCTAAAATCGCAAGTGCAATAGGCTTCTGAGGCTTTCCATAAAGCGTTTGAAATAATTCTCGATATTTTGGGTGGATAGTCCGTATTCGAGCCTTTCGGAAAGTGTTTTGTATTCGTAGTTGGTATTCTTGTTGGTATTGGAG
>JBATHI010000487.1:0-5293 GCA_049666645.1 Flavobacteriaceae bacterium
CATATGGGCATCCAAATGAGTTACGTCGATTCCCTGTGCATAGGCCATTTTGATCTGATTGCGCATTTCCAATTCGGCCTCTTCGGGTTTCGCTTTCATCACCACGTCGGGTACTGAAGGATAAAAATAACCGTTTTGATCGACCAAACTCAACACCGAATCCTTCGAACTTACGGGGCCCCATTTAAAATACTTCCATTCGCTGGTTAGGGTGAGGTGGAGCCCCAGATCGGAAGTGGGATTATCCCGGGCATAGGCGGCGATTTCCGGAAACCATGGACAAGGAACCATGATACTGGCCGAATTCACCGGACTATTTTCAAGGGCTTCTATGCTCGCTCTGTTCTGGGAATGCGCCAATCCCAAATCATCGGCATGAATGATCAATAATTTTGCTTCGGCAGGATATCCCAGGCGTTCCGCCACGGTCTGTGCCGTTGCGCCGTTATAAGCAAACAGTAAAACCAGTACAAGAACGATTTTGCGAAAAGGCTTCATTTTTGGCGTTTTTTAATTTCAATTGAAAGCTACAAAAATGATTTAACATTGTTTAACAATAATTTTTATACCGACTATAATTTTAATCCTATTTGCCCGTTCTCATGGTTGAACCTATTTAATCTTTGAAAATGAAAAAATACTTTAAAATAGCATTGTTTGCATTTATCCTTGTCAATACAATTTCCTGTGGAAATGCCGATAACGATGTTGATTTCAACCTGAATACGGGTGAATTGGGAAAGGGCCAACCGGTAGATGATTGTTTGAACCTTGGCGAGAACGATCTGATACTGTCCATCCAAGAACAGTTTACCACCCTTCCCGGCAAAATATCCATTCTATTTAAAGTCTCCGATAAGGACGGCAATCCGGTATCGGGTCTTACGGCGAGTCAGTTTACGATTTATGAACAGGGCAGAAACGATGCTTGTTTCAACACCATCTCCACCTCTGAATCACAGGCCAGAATCTCTCCCAATTCACAGATTTTTAGCAACAATGCCTTTCTGGTACTCGACTTGAGCAATAGTGTCTTGAGCAGCAGCCTCGACGAATTGAAAACGGCAACCACAAGTTTTGTGAACAATGTGATGCCGACCACCACCCAAGAGTCGTTTAAAATGGCGATTTATTGGTTTGATGGTGAAAACAAACTACACCTGCTCAATCCGTTGACCGCATCCAAGGAAGATTTGATCATGGCCATCGACGCTATCACAAACGACATCAGTAAAGATCCGTCAACAGATCTTTATGGCGCCGTCATAAAAGCTACCGATATCGCGCAGGGCGTGTTGGCCGAAAGCACGGCTGGAGGAAAGATCGGCGCCGCCTCAGTAATCATCTTCACCGATGGAACGGATCAGGCATCTAGGTTCACCGGAGCGGAAGCCCAGAAAAAAGTGGATGCCGCTGATGCCAACATTTCCTTTTTTACCATTGGTCTTGGCGCGGAAATCGATACGGAAGTGCTCACCGATTTGGGCAAGACTTCCAGTGTTTTTGCCGGGAACAAGGAAGAATTGGAAGCCACATTCAACGATATTTCCACAAAAATATCGGAACGGGCCAATAGCTTTTATCTTTTTGAGTATTGTAGTCCGAAACGCGATGGCAGTGGTGAAAACAACCTCGCGATCCAGGTGAAGACCGGTAGTCGGCAAGGCGCCGTACAAACCAAATTCAACGCCAAAGGATTTACCGGCGGTTGTGAATAACAGGAAATCATAATTTTTTTATCATCAAAGGAGCTCCCGGTTTGGGAGCTTTTTTTTATGTTAAGCTTCCAATCTAACGTACTTCAGATTTTAGATACCACGGGTAATCCAACCACTGCCATGGTCCGTACTTGGAAATAAAAGTAGGGTTTCCGGTCATTGAATTGTTTTAAGGGTAACAACCCAATGTAAGTGAACCACCTACATCCTAAAAACTATTATTCTGTTTCATTAAAAACAAAGAAATCATGGATGTGATCAACGAAATACTTCAGAAAAGTGCCTTGAGCGAAATGACCAAATGGTATAAGGCCGCCACCCTCCTCCTTTTTTCCTCAATCGTGGTAATGTTATCGGTAATGCTGGTGGTATTGCTCATCCATGGCCCAAACCTTACGATCCAATTCGGTTATTGATTCGGGGAAAGCCCTGAAATCCAGCTTGCGCCAGAAACTTGAAAACCGTTTCAATCATTCTGAAACGGGCTATTTCCGGTAGATCATCGCATTCTTGAAATCACCGGCGCCAGTTACCAGGTCAATCAAAAAGCCATTGATGACCGCGTACCGAGGTTTTCCATCCTTTTCAAGCAGAAAGGTCGGGTTCCTGCCAACTTCCACATCAAATCTAGGCAACTTGAAATCGGCCCCGATGAAATTTATCGGGACATTGGAAGACTTGAAAATCCTGGGGATATCGGCAATCCTGAGATAGGTATAGCCCGATTTCAGCAAATTGGTGATATCGAGCTTTTTGACAGCATCGATGTTCGTTAGCGTTTCGGGATATACCTCCCCCTTCTTTATTGTTAGTCCGCTTGCCTCCAAATCTTCATAGCCATAATAAGTGGAAAGGTCGCCCTGGTCGATGATTCGGCTACTGTACCAAAAATCGTTGTTCCCCTCTTTGTCCACTTCTAGCCTGTTGATGCCCAAATCCAATAAATAATCCTTCCCCAGCAGGTTATAGGTTGCATTCCGGATTTTTAAATCGAAGAGCTTGCGGTCGTTCTGCGGGATTTTTTCGTAGTCCTCCAGCACTACCTCTTTGTAGTTTTCATTCGCGATGGTATAGATTGCCGAGAGGATGGAAACATAGTTCAATTTACGGATTTCCTGTTTTTCGGCATCATTGGCATATCCGCCCGATTCGATCAAAATGGCACTGGTGCCCCATTTTTGGATGTTGTCGCCAAAAGCCCTCGGTTCAAAATCGTCGTTATAACGGCCCACCTGGCCCGGTGCATATTTTTGGATGATGTTGTTCATGAACACGATGACCTTCATGGCATTCGCCCTCACTTCATTGATTTCCTTCCCATAGTTGTAAGCGGGTGCCAAATAGGAGATGGTTGCCGGTTTCTCGGTTCGTTCTGCGTTATAATAGGTGCTTTGGTCGTGCAGATTGAAACCGAAATCGGCGTTCAGGCTGTCCCTTACTTTTTTGAGGGTCTGTCCTTCCGGAGATTGCAGTGCCAGGGCATCCCTGTTGATATCGATGCCCAATCGATTTCTTCTCTGATAGACCGCCGCCCCATCGGGATTCAGCATGGGTAAAAAATGAAGAGTGAGCTTGCCCAGGATCGTATCTTTCTCCTTTAGAAATTCCTCCGCTTCCAAAAAATTGAAAATATCGAAAATCGCCTGGGTGGCCGTCGGTTCATCCCCGTGCATTTGAGACCATAAAAACACATTGATGGCCCCGTTGCCAATGCTGATCAAATTAAGGTCGCGGCCTTCGATAGACTGCCCAACCTTTTTCACGGTGAATTTTGAATGGTTCCGGTATTCATCGATCAAGGGCTGAAGGGCTTCGTATTTGATGCGCCTTTTGTTCAATGTGGTTTGCTTGTAGGAGTCATAGGTTTCATAGAGTGCAGTGGTAAATTCAGTCTCTTGTCCTATGCACATGAAGGTCAAAAAGAACAAGGGGAGGAATATCTTAGAGGTCATTTGCCAAAGGTTTTGATGGTACAGGTTTAAAATTAAATTTTTGGGTCGCACGGCGAACCGATTTCATAAAGGCTTTTCCGGGGTCATCTTTCTTCGTGCGGTATGCACTGTCTTTTTCCATCCAAAGGGGGTGGCCCTCAAAATGGGTATATTCATAATGGCCGATCAGGTAATCGATATCATATTTCTTGGCCAAAAATTTGACCAATTTTATGTTCGATCTCAATTGCGCCCTGGTCAAGGGAAGTGAATCGGTTCCGCCAACATTTTCGATGCCTATGGCACAATGGTTCAATCCGATGGTATGTCTTGCCATAGTGGTTTCCGGAAGCAACCTATAAATTTTACCATCACGATCGACCATAAACTGCGACGACACGTTCAAGCCGCTCATAGTTGCGATTTCTGGCCTCCAATCTGGCAAAGTAGCATTATCGAAGGCTTCGAAAGCTTCCTCTAAGGTCGGAATGACCGTCCAGTGCAGGACGATCATCGTGGGAACTATGTCCGCTGATTCCTGCTGCAGTCCGTAACGATCGGCCATATAATCTTGGGTGAGCTGCCTTCGTACTTCGTCAAAAACAATGGGCTTGTCTATGATGCCCTTGGACACCGAGCAAGCCATTAGGATACCCAACAAAGGCAACATCATAAAAGTTTTCGCCATTTTCATTTATTTTGGAGGCTGTCTCGTTTTACGCGGTACCTTATTTTGAGTTTTTTCCGGCCCCATTCCCTGGCCTTTTTCACATCCTCGCCCATATAAATATCGATTTTTCGTTTCCACTTGGGATGCATCTTGTCTTTGACCAAATGGATATCTTCAAAACCTTCGATCTTTACATGTGTATTGTAATCCAACCCCAATTCCATCAGATCCCTGGAAACCGCTATAGTTTTCATGCCCGGCTTTAAGGTATCTCCCCATGCCGCTATGCTGGGCACACTATCGGTTTGCGACTCCAAGGAATTATAGGCCGAAACATTGACCACTACCGTCTTCCAAACATAATTTTTATCTTCATCGCTCTTGCAAGCAAAAGTGATCAAGAGCAAACAACAGAACATACTTGCTTTAAGGGGTTGCATCATGGAACATTCGACTTTAGTTTATTTTACTGTACCATTAGATCCAGATTTTTCTCTTTCCAAAAAACCTCGAGGTCTTCTGACACTGCCGTGAACCCAATGCTGAAGACACTTAGCACGATGTCATCATCGCCATCTTGTAAGCAATAACATACCAGTTGAATATATAAAATCCAAGAATCGCCTGTTTTGCCGCATAAGGTGCCTACCATCATTAATTTCAATGGAAGATAGATATAAGGAATTTCGTCTCCAAAAGAAATTCCCAGCTTTTCGTAATTTTACGGATCTATGAAGAAAGAAAAAAAACCGGATTCGGTCGTTTTCGACGAGGAAACGCAGACCTACCATGGCGCCTTGCTGCCCTATGCGAACGGGGTTGCTGCCCCCAAAATAGTCCCCCCGGACATCACCACCTGGAAAAACACCAATATTATCACTGCCAATAACCAATTCAAGGCCAGGTATGAAGCTATTCAGCAGCAATATCTTGAGATGATGGATCAGTTCGAGTACAATAATTTGGTATATGGT
>JBATHI010000488.1:0-5696 GCA_049666645.1 Flavobacteriaceae bacterium
GGAAGGGATATTTAAATTAGCTTTGCACAAAAATAAAAATATGTTCAGCAAAGGACAACTCATATTTGCAGTTCTTTTTGTGATCGTCTTCACAGCCGTTGTCGCCTATACCTATATTAAGGATAAAAACCTGCATCGCCGAAACTACAGCGGTGTTAAATGGGTCGGTATTTTTTTCGCAGCATTCATAATTATCCTATTCTGTATTAAATATTTGATCAAAAATTAACACAAAATTTACCTTTACCACAAAAATTAAAGTTTTGACAACATTATTTTAAAATAGCCCGTATATCATAACAATTAACGTAATTTTGCGTTATTCATCCAAAGGGGGCTAGAAATGATGACTTTTTTTTCCATACTTTTTATTTTGATCGGCATAAATGCGGTAATAATGTTCTTATCGCTCAACAGTTTCGATTCGAAGGAACACAACAACCAAAACACCGTATCCTCACCCGATGATGCTAAAATCTATCCGATAGATTTACTTCCTTCAAAATACAAAAAGGCAATCTAATTTTATACCTTCGTGGGTATGATCGTCGCACGGTAGTTTGAGGCTAGTTCAATACATTTACCCTTTTTATTGTACCACAGGCCAAGTATTGCTTTCTGCTTATCTTTTAAAATGAAACAGTTTTTACTTGTTTTTTTGGGGGGTGGTTTCGGCACTTTGCTCCGATATTTGATTTCAAAAAGCCTTAACGGCTATTTCCAACACTTTTTTTTAGGGACTTTTTTGGTGAATATCGCAGGCTGTTTGTTGATCGGGATTTTGTTTGGCCTATCCCTAAAGGGCCAATGGATGACACAAAACCAAACCTTGCTCCTCACTACGGGTTTTTGCGGCGGATTCACCACTTTTTCCGCCTTTGCCCTTGAAAATCATTCCTTGCTCCGAACCGGAGAGCTGTTTTATTTTTCATTCTATACCATATTAAGTATAGCAATCGGGGTCGCAGCCGTGGCCTTGGGCATTTGGCTGGCCAGGTTGGCATAGGTAGTCCTTCGCTTTAATTCACTTTCTTTTACAAAATTTATAGTAGTATCCATACATTATTGGCGATATTTTAAAATAAATGACATAACTGTTCATTTTTTTAAGAATTTGATATTTCCAGCTGTTAACATTTCGTTAATTAAATAATAAATCAATGTTTTAAATTTCATACCCCTAAAATTAGGGGGTTATAATTGACATAACCATAAAAATAATGATTGACCCCCTCTATTTTACAGGGGGTTAATTTATTTAAAATATATTTGCTGCCGTAATCAAAAATCTAACAAATGAAAAAAATCGAGGCAATTATCAGAAAATCCAAATTTGATGAGGTCAAAAAGGCTTTGCATCAAATTGAGGTCAACTTCTTCAGTTACTGGGATGTAACGGGGGTGGGCAACGAAAAACAAGGCCATGTTTACCGCGGTATCTCCTATAGTACTTCGGACATTCAAAGGCGATACCTGTCTATCGTGGTTTCGGATGAATTCGTGGAGCGCACCGTGAATGCGATCCTTGAGGCTGCCTATACCGGGAACGTAGGAGACGGCAAAATATTTGTCTCCGATATGATCGAAGCATACAGGATCAGGACCAAGGAAAACGGGCACGCCGGCATCAACTAAATTATAAACTAACTAACGACAATAATTATGGACGCAGGATTATTTACAGCTAACAACGTTTGGATGATGATTTGTACCGCTCTGGTATTCTTCATGCATTTGGGCTTTTCCTTTTTGGAAATTGGCCTCACCAGACAAAAAAACACGATCAACATATTATTTAAGAATGTATTTATTATTTGTATCGGGCTACTGTTATATTACATCGGTGGCTTTAATTTAATGTACCCCGGGGATTTTAACGGTTATCTCGGTTTTGCAGGATTCGGACTCGATCCGGGGGAAAATGGCATGACCCCCGATTACGCGAGTGGCGGCTATACCTATTGGACCGACTTTTTGTTCCAGGCCATGTTCGCCGCAACGGCAGCAACCATCGTATCCGGTGCGGTTGCCGAGCGCGTCAAGATCGGGCCTTTCATGATTTTCACCATCATCTACGTGGGATTGGTCTATCCAATTGTCGGTTCTTGGCAGTGGGGAGGCGGGTTCCTTTCATCACTTGGGGGTGACGAAGGCGGGTTCCACGATTTCGCCGGTTCAACGCTGGTACACTCCGTTGGAGGCTGGGCGGCCTTGATCGCCATTTACCTTCTGGGACCACGAATCGGAAAATTCACCGAGGAGGGAAAAGCACAGGCCATCCCGGGACACAATATTCCTCTGGCCACAGGCGGCGTACTTATCCTCTGGTTGGGCTGGTTCGGATTTAACGGCGGTTCCGTATTGTCTGCAGATCCCGCAGGTACATCCCTGGTGCTCGTTACCACATCTTTGGCCGCAGCGGCCGGCGGAATCGGGGCCTTTATATTCTCGTCAATATTGTACAAAAATTACGACCTCACCATGTTCCTCAACGGTATCTTGGGGGGATTGGTAGGAATAACCGCGGGCGCGGACTTGATGTCCCCTTTCGAATCGATCTTGATCGGATTGTTGGCAGGCATCATTGTGGTACTCGGGGTTGCCTTGATCGATCGATTAAAGTTGGACGATCCGGTTGGTGCCGTTGCGGTACACCTTATATGTGGTATTTGGGGCACCCTTGCTGTAGGCATCTTCGGGGCCAAAGCCGGTGGAGATCAATTTTTATACCAATTGGCAGGTGTTGGGGCCGCAGCCACCTTCTGTTCGCTGACGGCGTTCATCATCATCATCACATTGAAAAAGACCATTGGAATCAGGGTTTCCAAGGAAGAAGAGGTTGAAGGACTCGATATTCACGAACATGGTATGGACGCCTATCCCGATTTTATGAACGAACGACCCTAAAAAGCAAACGGAGCGTTTTGCAGAACGCTCCGTTACCATTGCTTTTCAAAAATTCATTTCAAACAATTCAAACCCTCCCCATAGGGGACATTTAAATCTAAACTTATGAAAGCATTTATCAATACAAATTACAAAAAAATTCTTTTTCTGCTGACATTTATGCTCATCAACGGGACCAATTTTGCCCAAGAGGAAGTTGAGGACACCACTCCGAAATTTTCACTGAGCGGAAGTATTGATGCCTATTACAGGGCCAATTTGAATTCGGCAAACTCCGGCGAAAACTATTCGGTACCGGGAAGTTCGTTTGCCAACCTACCGGGTTTCGCATTGGGCATGGCCAACGTCATCGCCAAATATGAAGGCGAAAAAGTGGGATTTGTGGCCGATCTGGTTTTCGGACCCAGGGGTACCGATGCCGTGTTTGCATCACCCATGTACTCGAATACTGGCGACATCATCAACCAACTTTATGTTTATTGGAACGTCAGCGACAAAGTGAAACTGACCTTTGGAAATTTCAATACGTTCTTGGGTTATGAGGTCATTTCCCCGGTGGCCAATTTCAACTACAGTACGTCTTATCTGTTCTCCTACGGTCCGTTCAGCCATACCGGTCTAAGGGCCGATTTTGACCTGGGTAGCGACTGGACCGCCATGCTGGCCGTAATGAACCCTACCGATCTTACCGAATTCAACACGGAAGGTCTGTATACCTATGGCGCGCAATTGGGATATAGCGGGCAGTTCCTGAATTTGATCTATGGTAAACAGGGGCTCGGATCGGAAAATCTGTTCCAAATCGACTATACCGGCGGGTTTGATGTGACCGATACTTTTTTCCTTGGCCTTAACGCATCCTATCAGGATACCGACGGATCGGGCTTCACCGGGGTGGCCGTTTATCCACAATTGACCACTTCCGAGAATTTTGCGATCGGACTCAGGGGCGAATATTTTGCCGAAAATGGTTTCTTTGGTGCCTTGGGGGCCACCGACGCGGCAGGAGATGCCAGCGTCATCGCGATCACTTTGACGGGAAGTGCCACCATTGGCGATCTGATCATCAAACCGGAATTAAGATTGGACAGTGGATCGGAAGATTTCTTCACCAATGCCGATGGCGAACCCTTGGGAAGCCTATCGAGTTTTGTATTGGCCGCGATCTACTCCTTTTAAAAAAAATGAAGTTAATTGGTTGATTGTTATAGTTTGATTTACTCTAAAACCCCGGCCCTTTGGTCGGGGTTTTTTATTCCTTCCCTTGCTTAAATGATTTTACCCCGGCAAAAATGGGAATTTGCAAGGCATTGACACTTGGCACGATCGGACAGGAGTATTTCTTATTGTACACGCAATAAGGGTTATAGGCCCTGTTGAAATCGATGAGGATGGAATCGCCCTTGGGAATCCTTAAATCGAGATATCGACCGCCCGCATAGGTTTGGGATCCATTGGTGGCATCCGTAAAGGGCAGGAACAAATAATCTTCAAAACCCTCTTGGAGCATCAATTCCTTGTTCTGGTAAATTTCCAGCCTGTGCGATTCCCCGTCCAAAAAAAAATGTGCGATGCCATAGACCACTTCCGTTGATTTTCGATCCGTGGTGGTGGGCATCAAAAATGGCAAGGCTTCCGGCGTACGCACCAATTTGGCCCATACGATATAAGAAGTATCTGGATCGAAAAAGTCCAATTTCACAAAATCCTTTCGATACCGATCGGGCAAAGGCGATGTTTCAGGGTCTTTGAATGAAGCGTTGAGCCTTTGTTGGAAGTCCAGGACATCTTCCACGCCAGCGGACATGTTCATGACTGGCTGCTTTTCCTGAAGATCGTGGTATTTTTTCTTTTGACCGCATCCAATACCGATCAATAGGAACATTAGAAGTGGAAGTCGCATCATCATTTGTTTGGAATGTAAAAATACGACATAATCCATTTTTACCTAGTTTTGAATGCAAGCAACCTAAAACCGCTTTAAAGGCAATGTATCCCATCCCGGCCATGTGGAGACCAATCGCCCCATGACTCCCCCTAAAAAAATGAACGGCCTTGAAACCGTACCGCCCCAATGGGTCAAGCCAAGGGTATACTATGGCCGATCCGATCGATGAAAAAACTGTACCTATCTTATTTGAATTCCTTCCAGGGCCTCTCCAAAGAAGTCTGGTGGCTGGCCTTGATCACCTTGATCAATCGTGCGGGTACTATGGTAGTGCCTTTCCTTTCGCTTTACCTTACCCAAAATATGGGTTTTACCCTTGAAAATGTGGGCAGTATCATGACCAGTTTTGGCTTGGGCTCATTGTTGGGCGCCTGGCTGGGCGGGAAACTCACTGACATTTTAGGCTATTACCGGATCATGCTCCTCAGCCTTATCGGTTCCGGGTTTCTATTTATCGCAATACAGTTTTTGGAAGGTTTTTGGCCTTTGTGCATCGGTATTTTTGTTTTGATGACCGTTGCCGATGCCTTTCGACCTGCAGCTTTTGTTGCCTTGAGCGCCTATAGCAAACCGGAAAACAAAACCAGATCGGTGACCCTGATAAGGCTTGCCATCAATTTGGGTTTTTCTGCGGGACCGGCCCTAGGCGGACTCATCATCGCCACTGTGGGCTATGGAGGATTGTTTTGGATCGACGGTACCACCTGTATCTTGGCGGGACTAGTGTTGCTCATTATTCTAAATCCTAAAAAAACCAGGGTATCGGACACAATAGGCAATCTTAGCCCAAAATCGGCCTATGCCGACGGCAAATACCTTTTGTTCATCGGCAGTATGGTTT
>JBATHI010000489.1:0-3906 GCA_049666645.1 Flavobacteriaceae bacterium
ACTGGAAATACCGTAAACGCGTGCCCCATACATGCCCTCTGCATGGTATTTTTTGTTATGGGCGGCCATACCCGCCTCGAACTGGGCTATTTTGTCGGGTTGGGCGGTGATCATCCCATTTTCGATGACGGCATAGGGCGTTGTGGCCTGGGAAGCCACCAAAAAAGGGAATAACAACAAGGTGTGCAGTAACTTTTTCATCGGTTTTTGTGTTTAATGGGTTATTTTATTTATAGGCGATGGCCGCACTGGTCGGTCCGGTCAAAGGCATCAAAGTTGTTTCTGAAAATCCGGCCTCCAAGGCCATTTCATCGAAATCGGCACCGGAAAAATCATAGCCTTCGGGCGTCTCGATCAACATGTTCAGCGACATCAAAAGGCCAAAGGCATTTTTGGAACGGTTATCATCGATAATGTTTTCAATGGCTACGAATGCCCCGCCCTTGGGGAGGGCTTCATATGCTTTTTTGAACAACATTTTTTTGTCGGCCCGGCCCCAATCGTGCAAGATCATGCCCATGGTGATCACATCGGCATTAGGCAGGCTGTCCTTAAAAAAATCCCCGGATCGTATGGCCACTTTATCGCTGAGACCCATATCGGCGATGATCCGTTTTGCGACCGGCGCTACGGGGGGCAGATCGAACGAAACACATATCATGTGCGGGTTGTTGATGGCCACCTGGGCCGATAAATAGCCGCCCGATCCGCCAACGTCGCAAAGGGTGGTGTATTTGCCAAAATCGAATAGATCTGCGAAGGCCATGAAGTTACCCATTTGTATCCCTGCCATGGCCTTTATGAATTCCCTGAGTTTTTCTTCACTGGCATAAATTTCCTCGAAAAGGGGCTTAGATCCTGTCTTGGATTCATTTTGGGGCAGTCCTGTTTTGAGCCCTTCCTCCAGATCGTTCCAGAACGGATATAATCGGTTGTTGGCCATCTCAAGAATGCCGCCAACGTAGGTAGGTTTGTTTTTATCGAGAAAGAGGTCGGTATCCTTCGCATTGCGGTATTTCGCAGTTTCCTTGATTCCTGTTCTTGTCAGAAATCCAAGGGCCACAAGGCTGTCGAGAAAGTCGTAAAGCCCCCTCTGGTGCAGTCCAAGTTTGCCCATGATGGCATTCCCGGATAATTCGCCATTGGCCAAAAGGGTAAAAAGTCCCATATGGGTTGCGGTGAGCAATGTTTTTGATGCCCAGAACCCCATGCCGATTTGGATGATTTTGGAGGGGTCTACCTGAATTTTAGAGGTTGTTTCCATGATGTTTTTTTATAAAAAAACCCGACCGGTCGCCGCCGCATTTCTTTCCCCCCGAAAATAATCTTCGAAAGCGAGCCGGCCAGGTTATAATAAATTAATCGATCATTTAGGCGCACTTACCGTATAGCCCAATTGGTTGTACAATTCCATATTATCGAAAAAAGCATCTTCCTGGGTCACTTTGCCTTCTTTATCGAAAGACCATACACTATAGCCATGGGTCATTATTTTTTTACCGGTCGCGGGATTACCCATGAATTCGCCGTTGTTGCTGCCGGTCACCGTCCAGTTGATGTACGATTTGCCATCTTTCATGAAGTATTTATCGAGTTTTACTTTAAAATCAGGAAAGGCAGTATGGAACATTTGCATCATGTCAGTGTATTCCTTTTGGTTTTTAGCAATTGTGATCCCATTGGCGTTGCGAACGAAGTTTTTGGCGGAAATGGCGTTGAACGCGTCATGATCGTTTTTGTTCCAAGCCTGAACTACCGCATCCTGACTGCGCAACCCTGCTGCTTCAACTTCGGGCATATTCTTCATGGCCTCGATTTCCTGCATCATGGCCATAAAGCCCGAGAGGTCGTAATAGGCATGCTCCTTTACGATTTTATCCCCAACAAATTGGAAGGTCGTATGCACGGGGACGATGAGTTCCTTTCCATTGTCAGCTAGGGTACCTTTCCAGGTGACCCAAGAATTCACCCATTTTTCACCTTTATCGTCGATGACCATTTCATAGAATTGGTCATCCCCGCCCAGGTTATAGCTCGAGGCCGCTTCAAGATTGGTTTTCAGGCCTTCCTGCACTTCCAAAGGGGAGGCGGGGGTGAGGGTGTTGTGGTACACCTTGGCGGTATCGGCATAAATTGCCGTCCAGGCCGCCCAATTCCCGTCGTTGTAATCCTTGACGTGCGCTTTGATCAAATCGATTTCGGGAGAGGCCGACGCATAGCGTTCGGGAGCTTTTGGTTGGCAAGATGCGAAGAGAAGGGTTGCCAATACGAATGGGATGATTTTTTTCATGAGATTATCGTTTTTAGGTGTTTGAAAGATCAATTAAATGTTATCGAACCAAGTTGTTGAATGGAAAGTGTTCCGTGATCATTGGGGCGCATAGGCCATGTCTGGGCGCATGCGGCCAATATATTCTTCATATTTCAATAAATGGCCGAACAAATCGCCCATCACTTTATCGCCTTCTTCGCCGATAAGGACATCGTTCTCGGCTCCTTTCTGCGCATAATCGACGGCATCCTTGGCGGCAATGGCCACCATATAAAAGTCACCACGGGTACCAAAACCGCTGCTATAGACCCTATAATACATTTTGGACCCTTTTGCTGCGAAGAGGTCTTTGACCGCTTTCATTTTCTCACGGATCATCGCGCGATCGCCCGGCGCCACGTGCAGATAATGGAACTTGCGGTAATCCTCTCCTTCCGGTGTCTGGTTAATGCCCCCAGGCTGGTACGAGAGTTCATTGTCCAGGGTGATCACGTAATCCTGCTCCACATCATAGCATTTATCCATCCTGTTGAACAAGTCGGTCATGGCATCGTCTCCCATTTTTTCGGCCAAGGTCGCGAAGAGGGGTTTGTCCAATGCGGCCATGTTGGCCAAAGGAGAGACATATAGATAGCGGGAATCCGCCAAATTGGAGACGATAAACGTCGCTTCAGGGATGTTGTATTTTTTCAGATTGTCGACCAATTCTTTGACGACAGCCTCATATTCGCCCACCATGGATGGTTTCACAACGTCTTCATGGACCCAAAACTTCTGATTTCCCTGTCCTTGTAACAGGCTCATGGGAATGATCAATAGGAACAGTACTAAAAGAAGGTTAAATTTTTGTGTTTTCATCTTACTGGATTTTAATTGAATTAATAGTATTTATTAAATGTTGTGGTGGTCCAATCATCGGAACACCCGACATTGTATCAAAGTCATTCCATAATGGGCGGCGTAAGGGTATATCCCCAGCCTTGGACCATGCCCAACAGGTCATAATAGGCATCCTCTTTGATGATTTTCCCATCTTCATTAAAAGTGAGTACGGTAAATCCCGTAGTTCTAATTTTTTTCCCGGTTGGCGGGGTTTCTCCGAAGTTTCCGGTATTGGTGCCCGTACAGGTCCATGAGGTGTATGATTTTACGTCCTTTACCACCAATTGGTCCATGCTTATCTTTAGGTCGGGGATAGCGGTATGCCAATACTGCATCACCCCCGCAATCCCGGATTGGTCTGAGGAAGTGATTTCCCCATTGGCCTTGCGTACGAAGTCGTTGATGGTGATCGTTTGCATTAATGTCATATCATTCTCGTCCCAAGCTTTCATATAATTTTCGCTCGCTGCGATCATCGACTGTTCCAAAACATGTTCCGCAACATCGGTCCTAATGCTCTGACCCTCCTGTTTCCCTTTACAGGAGCTCAATAAAAATAACAGGGGGCAGATCACGATCAATAATAATCTCATCATCATGGGTTTTATACCAAGCCATCAACGAAAACTTTCAATTCAAGCGTAAAGAATCTTCTTTTTAAGCAAACCTGAAAACCGATTGGGACGAAAACAGGGGATTTCTGTCCGAAGGGGGCTATTTATTTATCGAACTGATTTTATCAATAAAGTTGT
>JBATHI010000490.1:0-2021 GCA_049666645.1 Flavobacteriaceae bacterium
GTGTTATTTAAACGTTAAAAAACAGACAACTGAACGGTCAAACCAAACGACTGTAACCTGCTAAAAATAAGCAAGATGAGTGCGAAAACCGTTAAAATAATGCAAGAAGTGAAATTTAGCTTTTAAATTGTTGCAATAAGCGCATCGTAGAGCTGTCATGATCGCTTATTTCGGAATCCTCGATATCCTTTAAAGTGGTATTGGCAAGTTGTTTTCCGAGCTCAACCCCCCATTGGTCATAACTGAAAATATTCCAAATCACCCCTTGAACAAAAATTTTATGCTCATAAAGGGCAATCAGGGCACCCATGTTTTCGGGGGTAAGCTGATGTATCAAAATACTGTTGGTGGGTTTGTTGCCTTCGAAGACCTTGAAGGGAAGCAACGCTTGAAGTTCCTTTTCGGATAAGTTTTTGGCTTCAAGTTCAGCGCGGACCTCTTCAATACTTTTTCCGTTCATCAAAGCTTCCGTTTGGGCAAAATAATTCGCCATCAACTTATTGTGATGATCGGTATCGCCGTGCAGCGATTTTTTGAATCCGATAAAATCGGTAGGGATCAACTTGGTGCCCTGATGGATCAATTGAAAAAAGGCATGCTGGGAATTGGTGCCCGGTTCGCCCCAAATGATGGTCCCAGTCTCATACCCGACCCTTTGGCCATTTCGGTCAACGCTTTTCCCATTGCTTTCCATGATGCCTTGCTGCAAGTAGGCCGAAAATCTGCTCAAATATTGGGTATACGGAATAATGGCCTCGGTCTCCGATCCATAAAAATTGTTGTACCATATGCCCAATAGGGCGAGGACCACGGGCATGTTTTCTTTAAAATCCGCGGTTTTAAAATGGGTGTCCATTGCATTGGCACCCTTTAAAAGGGCGTCGAAATGTTCATATCCCACCGCAAGGGAAATCGAAAGTCCGACGGCGCTCCATAGCGAAAATCGACCCCCTACCCAATCCCACAAGGGAAATACATTCTCGGCCGTTATCCCGAATTCGGCTATTTTTTCGGTATTGGTAGAAACTGCCGTGAAATGTTTGGCAACTTCGTGTTGTCCCGCATGCTTCAAGAACCATTTTTTTATGGTGAGTGCATTGGTAAGGGTTTCCTGGGTGGTAAATGTCTTGGAGACCACGACGAACAAGGTGGTCTCGGGGTTTAATTCCTTAAGCACTTCATAGACGTGGTCGCCATCTACATTGCTGACAAAATGGAGTTTCAAATGATTCTTGTAATATTTGAGGGCCTCCACCACCATAACAGGCCCCAGATCGGATCCACCGATACCGATATTGACCACATCGGTGAACGCTTTTCCCGAATAGCCTTTTTTGGTACCGCTGACAATGGCTTCCGTAAACGCCTTGATCTTGGCCTTCACCTCAAAGACTTCCGGCACCACATTCTCGCCATCCACCAAAATTCGGTCCGATTTTTGGGCCCTTAGCGCGGTATGCAATACAGCCCTTCCTTCCGTTTGGTTGATGATATCCCCTCCAAAGTATTTTTGGATGGCATCCTTCAAGCCGGCCTCTTCCGCCAGCTGTGTCAACAAAGGCAACGTTTCCCCTGTAATCCTGTTTTTGGAATAATCGAACAAAAAATCGTTCCATACCAAACTTAGTTTTTCGGCCCTATTGTGGTCTGAGCCAAAAAGCTGCTTCAGTGTGATGTCTTTGGTTTCCTGATAATGATTTAGGAGTTTCTTCCAAGAATTGGTCGTGGTAGGGTCGGTGTTCTGGAGCGACATGTTATTGGTTCATGGTTAGGAGTTCTTCATTATGCTCTAGGGGTGTATCCGGTAGTTCAATGCAATCCAATTGCGCCCTCATGGGATCAATAAAGGTAAAATAATCGGGCCGAAGGTTTTCCGCCAATGGCTCTGCCATAGGAAGTTCTTCCCGAAGGGGATCAACTTGCCTCCCATTTCTCCAAAAACGATAACAAACATGCGGGCCGCTGGTGTTACCGGTCATCCCGATCCAGCCTATTACATCGCCCTGTCGCACGAATTGTCC
>JBATHI010000491.1:0-6475 GCA_049666645.1 Flavobacteriaceae bacterium
CCTCAGCGATCATCTCTCCGCCCCCTTGGTAGGGTGGCAGTTTGTTCAACCACATTTCTTTGCCATATAGCATGCCTACCCCCGTTGGTCCGCAAAGTTTATGGGCGGAAACCGTATAGAAATCAACATCGAGTTTCTGCAAATCGGGTTTGATGTGGGCAGCCGCTTGGGCACCGTCGATCAATACCGTTGCACCCACGCGATGTGCCGCTTCTATAATTTCCTCAATGGGATTGATGGTCCCCAAGGCGTTCGAAACATGGTTACAAAATACCAGTTTGGTTTTGGGGTTTAATAAGCGGTGATATTCTGCCATCACCAACTCCCCTTCAAGGTTCATGGGAATCACCTTTAAAATGGCCCCCGTTCGCTCACACAACATTTGCCACGGCACAATATTTGCGTGGTGCTCCATGGCGGAAACCAACAGCTCATCGCCTTTTTTTAACAGGGAAGTAAATCCTTGGGCGACCAAATTTATACTATGGGTGGTGCCGGAGGTAAAAATGATTTCACGGGGCTTGGCCGCATTGAAATGCTTCTGTATTTTCTGCCGCGCCTGTTCATACTTGTCAGTGGCTTCCTGTGAAAGGGCATGCACGCCCCTATGGATATTGGCATTGTAATTTGAATAGTAATCTACGATGACGTCTATGACCTGCTTGGGCGTTTGGGAGGTAGCGGCATTGTCAAAGTATACCAATGGATAGCCATTGACCTTCCTTTTGAGGATGGGAAAGTCTTTCCGAATGGTATCGATATCAAAAGATGTTGCGATCATGCTATAGTTCAAAACCCAAACGAACGCCCAACTTATTGGCTATTAGTTTGTTGATTCTTGTTTTTAATTCAGGTAAACGAACGCTTTGCAATACATTATTGGCAAAGGCGTACATCAACAAGGCCCTTGCTTCCTTTTTGGGGATGCCACGGGTTTGAAGATAAAATAAGGCTTCTTCGTCCAATTGGCCAATGGTACAGCCATGGGAGCACTTCACATCATCTGCAAAGATTTCCAGTTGCGGTTTTGTATTGATGGTGGCCTTGTCACTGATCAGAATATTGTTGTTCTGTTGGAAGGCGTTGGTTTTTTGGGCAATCTTATCCACGATGATCTTCCCGTTGAAAACCCCTGTGCTGTTCTCTCCATAAATGCCCTTATAATCTTGGTGGCTCTCGCAATTGGGTTCGATATGGTGCACCAAGGTATGGTGGTCTACCAATTGTTTCTCGCCTAGAATGGTCACCCCCTTTAGGGTGGAGTCGATATATTCCCCATTCTGATAGAAATTGAGGTTGTTCCTTGTCAATTTACCGCCAAAGGAGAACGTATGTACGCTCACCGCACTTTTGCTTTTTTGATTGATGTAGGTATTATCGATCAAAGAAGCGGTGCCAAGGTCGTTCTGCACCTTGTAATAATCCAAAACGGCGCTCTTTGCGGCAAATATTTCGGTTACCGAATTGGTGAGCACCTCATTGGCGGTCAGACTTTGATGTCGTTCAATAACCTGTAGTTCCGCATTTTCCTCAACAATGATAAGGCTTCGCGGTTGTAACAACAATGCCGTTTCATTGCCCGTGGCGAAATGGATGATCTCAACAGGCTTTTTGGGCATTTTGTTTTTGGGGATATAGATATAGGCCCCTTCCCTGCTAAATGCGGTGTTCAAAGTAGTCAAAGAATCTTCCCTGGAGGCCACTTTGTTAAAATACACATCGATGATCTGTTTGTACATCGGTTTGGTCAGGGCCGAACTCATCAGGCAGATATCCACACCATCATGGGTGGTTTCAGACAAGTAGGAACTATAGATCCCGTCGATGAACACTATTTTATAGGTGTCGATCTCGTGCAAGAAGTATTTCTTGACATCTTTGTATTCCAGCGCATTCACCTCTTTTGGAAAGATGCTGAAATCTACTTTTTGTAAATTATTGAGCGACGTATATTTCCACGCTTCCTCTTTTTTGGTAGGAAACCCCTTATTTTCAAAATTCCGCATGGCTTCGGTGCGAACATCGTGAACCGGATGGTCGATGTCGACGTTGTTCTCGAACGCCATAAATGAGGAAATCAATTTATCTTTTAAATCCATTTTTCTGGGAATACTGTAAGCAATGTGTCGCCGGCAGGAAATATCCTCTCCCGGAGCACCTTTGCCTGATTCATTTACATCACTACTTCATTTTTTAGCCAATCGTAACCCTTTTCTTCCAATTCAAGGGCCAGATCCTTGCCGCCCGACTTCACGATTTTCCCATTGTGCAGCACGTGCACGAAATCGGGCACGATATATTCCAGCAACCTTTGGTAATGGGTGATCACTATTATAGCATTTTCCTTGCTTTTTAGTTTGTTCACCCCATTGGCCACGATCCTAAGCGCATCGATATCCAAGCCCGAATCGGTTTCGTCGAGGATGGCCAATTTTGGCTCTAATATGGCCATTTGGAAAATTTCGTTCCTTTTTTTCTCGCCTCCGGAAAAACCCTCGTTCAAAGATCTGGACAAAAACTTTCGATCGATTTCCAAAAGTTCCGATTTTTCACGAATCAGTTTCAACATTTCATTGGCGGGCATGTCTTCCAAACCTTTTGCCTTTCTCGTTTCGTTGATTGCGGTCTTCATAAAGTTTGTGACCGTTACCCCGGGGATTTCAATCGGATACTGAAAGGAAAGGAATATACCCTTGTGTGCCCTTTCTTCCGGGGCGGTATCCTCGAGATCCTCCCCTTCGAGTGCCACCGATCCCTGGGTCACCTCAAACTCTTCTTTCCCTGCGATGACCGCTGCCAGGGTGCTTTTGCCCGAGCCGTTGGGACCCATGATCGCGTGTACCTCGCCCGCATTCACTTGCAGATTGATTCCCCGTAAAATCTCCTTATCCTCTACCCGCGCGTGCAGGTCCGTAATTTTCAACATGATACGTTATTTTAAATAATTTGGTGCCTTCGGCAATTTTTCGAAATCCTCTTTTGAATGTTGCAGAAAAACCTTTGCTTTTTTTTCATCGGCAAATGCCTCGAACAAATCGATACTGGCATTGGTTTGCGCCACATCATAATTGAATATGGGAATTCTTCTGAACTCGCGATTCTCCGAAAAATGGTAAAGATCTCCTGAAAGCAGCAGCGGACCATAATCGGCCAATTCAAGATAGAGCACTTGATGCCCCGGCGTATGGCCAGGGGTAAATTTGAACATGACGGTACCATCGCCAAAAACATCGTAATCGCCTTTGATTTTTTTGATGTTTGACAAATCTTTTAACCCATCATAGATATCGGCATTGGTTTCTTTCATTTCCTTGCTGGTGACCCAATCGTATTCCTTTTCTTGCACCAGCCAGGTCGCATCCTTGAATACTTTGGCATGGCCAATATGGTCAAAATGGGTATGGGACAAAGATAGGTAGTCGATATCGGCGGGGGTCAACCCGACCTGTTTCAATTGGTTCACGACCGAGTCTTTCCTTGATACCGTAAATGCCCCATCAGGCGAAGTATAGGGTTCCGGCATGCCCACCAAACCTTCCGGCAAGCCGGCATCCCACATCAAGATACCCTTAGGGTGCTCTATCACATAAAAGGCATCGGCAAATTCTTTGCGCTGACCCACATAAACACTGTCTTGTGAGAAGAGTTTCAATTGGTTCACCATCACGGTGCCCCCGTCGAAAGTATATAGCTTCACTTCGGGTTTGCCTATCGTTTCGGTTTGGGCCATGGCTTCCGCCCTTTCCTTTTTGCCGTCTTTACAAGCGAAAAGGGCAAGTATGATCATTAGTGTAAAGTATTTTTTCATTTGTCTTTGTTTTTATCCAACAGATCCTTCCAAACTGATCTCCAATAATTTTTGGGCCTCAACCGCAAATTCCATCGGCAATTTGTTCAATACCTCTTTGCTAAACCCGTTGACGATAAGGGCTATGGCCTTTTCAGTTGCAATACCTCTTTGGTTGCAGTAGAAAATTTGGTCCTCCCCAATCTTACTGGTCGTGGCCTCATGTTCGATCTGTGCCGATTTATTCTTGACCTCGATATAGGGGAAAGTATGCGCTCCGCAATCATTGCCCATCAAAAGCGAATCGCACTGCGAAAAGTTACGCGCATTTTCGGCACGACTGCTCACCTGTACCAAACCACGGTAACTGTTCTGAGATTTGCCCGCGGAAATACCTTTTGAAATTATCGTGCTTTTGGTGTTCTTGCCCAAGTGGATCATTTTGGTTCCGGTATCGGCCTGTTGGTGGTTGTTGGTGACGGCGATGGAATAGAACTCCCCAATACTGTTATCACCTTTCAAAATACAGGATGGATATTTCCAGGTTACGGCAGATCCCGTTTCGACCTGGGTCCAGGAAATTTTAGCGTTCTTTTCGCACAGACCGCGCTTGGTAACAAAATTGTATACCCCGCCCTTGCCTTCCTTGTCGCCGGGAAACCAATTTTGTACCGTTGAGTATTTAATTTCCGCATTGTCGAGCGCGATCAGTTCCACCACGGCAGCATGCAGCTGGTTCTCATCCCTGGAAGGGGCCGTGCACCCTTCCAAATAACTCACATAACTGCCTTCGTCTGCAATGACCAAAGTACGTTCGAACTGTCCTGTACCGGCCTGATTTATCCGGAAGTAGGTCGATAGTTCCATGGGGCATCGTACCCCTTTTGGAATATAGCAAAAACTGCCATCCGAGAAAACGGCCGAATTCAGCGCCGCGTAAAAATTGTCCTTTTGGGGCACTATGGTGCCCATGTATTTCTTGACCAATTCCGAATGTTCCTTGATCGCCTCGGAAATGGAACAAAAAATAATCCCTTTTTCGGCCAAGGTCTTTTTGAAGGTGGTGGCCACCGAAACGGAATCCATCACGATGTCTACAGCTACCCCGGCCAATTTCTTTTGCTCGTCCAAGGAAATTCCCAATCTTTTAAAGGTATCCAACAATTCGGGATCCACTTCATCAAGACTATCGTATTTGGGTTTGCTATTGGGCGCCGAATAATAGGAAATAGCTTGAAAATCTGGCTTTTTATATCTTACGTTGGCCCATTCAGGTTCTACCATTTCCTTCCAGGAACGGAAAGCTTCCAAACGCCAGGCGGTCATCCACCCGGGTTCCTCCTTTTTTTTGGAAATGGCGATAACGATATCCTCGTTCAATCCTATGGGAAGGGTGTCAGAAGCGATATCGGTATAGAAACCGTATTCATATTCCTTGGTTTCCAGCTCTTTTTTTAATTCCTCCTCTGTATATGCCATATTTTTTTCGTTAAATGCCCCATGTCTCAAAGAACAGTAAAGCAGTTCAAGATTTAACCTTAAAACAAGCCCCGAAGCGAGGGGCAGTACTCAGAGTGAGAAACTCTCCCCACATCCGCAAGTCCTTTGGGCATTGGGGTTGTTGAAAACGAAGCCTTTTCCGTTGAGCCCTCCTGAGAATTCCAAGACCGTGCCCACGAGATAGAGAAAACTTTTTTTATCCACGATGATCCTCACGGCATTGTCTTCAAAAACCTTGTCCGCTTCATCAATCTTGTTGTCGAATTTCAATTCATACGACAAACCGCTACATCCGCCGCTTTTCACCCCAACGCGAACATAGTCCTTGGAAGCATCGTAACCCTCTTCCTTCATCAGACTGATAACCCTTTGTTTGGCCGATTCCGAAACCTGTATCATTATTTGTTTTGATTCTAAATAATTTACAAATATAGGGTATTGGTAGGGTTTTTACCTAATTCCTAACATTATTATAACGTATGGGCTGATAGGACTTTTCTATGCAGATCGATCCCTGATCGGGGGCGGGATTACTTAATTTTTAACAATACCATATCGGTTTGCCCCTTGTTCGGCAGACCTAGGAAATCGAGGCTTGCGGTTTCACCTACCAAAACAATTCCATTATCGTCGGTTTCCAGGGCATCAAAACCAAAGTCGAGTCCCGTGCCCCCAAACGATTTTTGCCAGGTCAATTTTCCGTCTTGGTCGGTTTTTATCGCCCATAAATCGTTCTCCCCGGCATTGGAAAGCAGGTCTGTATCAGAACTTTTCGAGTTGCCGAGAATGATAAAACCCCCGTCTTTTGTTTTGAAAACACTTTGGGCCCCGTCGAACTGCAGCCCACCGAACGACCGCTCCCAGATCAGGTTGCCCTGGTCGTCGACCTTGATCATCCAAATATCCGATTCCCCATTGTTTTTGGTAACATCCAAATTGTCACTGAAGGTATTGCCCACGATCACATAGCCATGGTCCTTGGTCTTGGCGATATCATAGGAAATTTCAATCCCGGTACCCCCGAACGATCGCTGCCATAACAGATTTCCTCCCTTATCGGTCTTCAGCACCCAAAAATCATAACTGCCCTTGCTTTCGGTCACATCAAAGTCATTGCTTTCCGAAAAACCGGCCATCACAAAACCTCCATCTTCGGCCTGAACGACGGCATGGGCCCGGTCATTGTTC
>JBATHI010000492.1:0-2182 GCA_049666645.1 Flavobacteriaceae bacterium
AGGGCTTTGCTGTCCGCTCTTTTTTTGAGGGCGTAGACTTTGCTGACGGCCGCTTCGTTGGTGGCATCGCAGCCGATGCCCCAAACCGTATCGGTGGGGTAGAGGATAAGGCCGCCCTTTTGAAGTACCTCAATGGCGTTGTTGATTTCTGTGGTCATTGGTCAAAAATGGCTTGAATCGATTTTTAGGAAGCAAAAATACATTTTCTTGGGTAGGCTGCCATGGGTCAGTCTTCAATAACCTGCCTTTGTTTCAATGATTTCCCGAGCGGGAGCCCGATCAGGATGCGATGGAAAAGTTTCCAATATTTGGGTTTAAAGACCGATACCAGGCCGTAGCGCAAAACAAAAAACAAGCGTAACAGTTGGTACTGCACATAGCCGTTGTTTTTACGGATGACATAAAACATCGAGGTTTTCAGCTCTATTTTGGTTTCGATGGGCATGCCCGCCCGATCAATGCTCTTGCCCTGATAATGCAGGTATTTGGCAGCTGGCAGGAAATAGGTTTTTCGCTTCAGGCGGCGGAGTCGGAAACAGATATCGCTTTCTTCGAAATACAGGAAGAGGTTGGTATCGAAACCCCCAACGGCATTAAAATCGGAAGCCCGGAAAAACATGAAACTCCCGTTCACATAGTCGACTGCTAGGGGGTCGGCATATATTATTCGCCTTTTGGGCTTCGATTTTGGATGGAGGAATTCAATCGCGGCCTTCCCGAAAACCTCGCGACCGAAGGAGGTAAAATGGTCGAAACTCACCTCCGGCTTTTCGTTTTCGTTATAAATTTGGGCCCCGCAAACGGCGGCATCGGCGGTCTTTTCCATGAAATCTCGGCAGATCGAAACCGCATCGTTGATCAGGAGGGTATCGTTGTTGAGAAAAAGATAGTAATCGGCATTTGCATGCTGTACCCCCATCATGTTCCCGCCCCCGAAACCCGTATTGATCTTGCTCCGATAAAGCTTTACCCTGGTGTCTTTCAAACCCGTCAGGTGGTTTTGCAAGGCCTCAAAATCATCCCGCTTCGAAGCATTGTCGATCACAATAATGTCGTAGGACAGTGCCTTGGAAGTCTTCAACAGGATATTTTCAACGCATTTGGCCGTATCCTCGGAACCATTGTAGTTGATGAGGATGATGGCTACCTGAACCTTGTTTATGGTCGTACTCTCTGGTTTTTCCATCCTCAATTGCAATGTTCCTCCATAAAGTTGAGCAATGACCGGTTGAAAAGGGCGGGTTCGAAGGCATCATAAAGGGTATCGATATTCTTTTTGAGGTATTTTTTATCTTGATTTTCAAAAAGTTCAGGTTTGTAATCTTTTAGATGTGCCCCGACATGCTTTGTTCTGGCATCATTGTGCCATGCTTCTTTGAGAATAAACGGACTGAACATACAAAACGTAGGAACCTCTATGGCCTTGGCCATGTTCACCGCGCCCCCTTCATTGCCGATCAGGGCGTCACATTGCGATAACAACGCGATGAATTCCCGCAAAGAAGGGGCATAAAAGTCGATCGCGATCCGTTCTTGGGTTTTGGCATCGCAATAGTCATAAATGGCCCGTGCTTCTTTTTCCTGATGGGGAAGGTAGTTGAAAAGTATCTTGGCATTGGTGTTTTCGCAAATGGTGCCGATGATGCTCGCCATATAGGCGGTAGGATAGGTCTTGATCGCATCAGTGCCCAAAATGCCCATCATGATCAGCGGTTGGGATGCCTCGGACTTTAATGCCGTGGCAACCTGGCAGGCGGCCTCCAGCTCTGCCTCTTGCAGGTACAGTTTTGGGTGCGTCACATAGTTGTTCGATGCCTTGAGCAGGGGGTCGAGCAACCGCAATCGGTTGTGCATGGCCAGGGGAATCATTCCTTCAATCACCAATTTTTCTTTGATGGTATCGGTATAGACCCAGCGGGTATACCATTTGTCGTGCGCAATCTTGTACTGTGCACGGGCAAAGTGCGAGATCAGGTTGCTTTCCAATTTACCGTAAACATCGATCACCGCATAATATTCCTCTTTTTTGATGTCCTTCAGAAATTCGTAAAAATCGAACTTATTTCGACTGAAAAGATTTTTGAAGACGATGACCTTATCGATAAATGGATTGTTTTCCAACACCGCCAAGGTATGTTCGTTGGCGACAAAATGTATTTTGCAATCGGGATACCGGTTTTTC
>JBATHI010000493.1:0-5377 GCA_049666645.1 Flavobacteriaceae bacterium
AGCACAAAGAAGACGATCAGCACCGGGACGATGCCGAGCAGATAAAAATATACCTTTTCGTCTAATTGAATCATTTTTCTTTTTTTTGACTTGGACTGCGCCATGAAGCGCCCAGCCCATTAAATAAAACTTCTGAACAATGTATTTGCCAAGACCCATTCCAGCAAAAGCAAAACCCCTGCCAAAAGTACCCAAGGCCTGAATTTTTCCTCGTATTTGTAATATTTGAATTCTTCGATATCGGTCTTTTCCAATTTATTGATTTCATCATAGATCGCTTCCAACTTTTCATTATCCGTAGCTCTGAAATATCGGCCTCCCGTCGATTTTGCAATGTCTTCCAATAATTTTTCATCGATTTCCACTTCGCGCATCCCGTAACGGAAAGAACCATCTGCATTATACGCAATGGGAGAGAGCGCATTTCCGTTGGTGCCCAGCCCGATGGTGTAGGTTTTGATCCCGAATTCCACCGCAAGGTCGGCCGCGGTCTGGGGCTCTATAAAACCGGAATTGTTGACACCATCGGTCAGCAGGATGATAATTTTGCTCTTGGCCTTGCTTTCCTTCAATCGGTTTACCGCCGTGGCCAGCCCCATTCCTATGGCCGTTCCATCGTTCAATTGGCCATAGGTTATTTCACGGAGCGCGTTCAGCACGATCGATTTGTCACTGGTGATGGGGGTTTTGGTATAACCTTCCCCCGCATAGGCCACAAGGCCTATTCGGTCATTGGGCCTTTTTTTGATGAAATCCGCAGCTACCTCCTTCAATGCCGCCAATCGGTTCGGTTTCAGGTCACGTGCCAGCATACTCGAAGAGACGTCTATGGCCATGATGATGTCGATGCCCTTGGTGGTTTTGGTCCTGGTGGAAATGTCTTCGGTCTGGGGTCGGGCCATGGCCACGATGATGGCCGCAAGGGCCAATAATCTCAAAACGAAAAGCAAGGGCTTCAGTCGGGGCAGCCAGCCTCCGTTACCGAAACCTTTTGTACTCGAAATTTTTAGGGAAGCGGTTTGTTCCTTCCTCTTGAGAACATACCATAGCACGGCCAAGGGCAGAAGGCACAATAGCCAAAAGAAATCTGGGTTCGCAAAATCGATGTTCTCAAACATTTATACTTCCGTTTTAACCTCTACCGTATTAAGGATGCGATCTACGATTTCCTGTGCATAGGGATCATCGACCAACCAAGTAAGGGTGATTTGTTGATGAAAACCGGGCCCCCCGAAGTTCAGTACGATATAGTTTCCATTGACGGGTACGGCTTTTTCAGGTACAGAAAATTTGCCACTTCCATAAGTTTTCAAACCCCTTACTCCGGTTATCGTCACAAACTCTTCTTGTTTGGTGATGATATTTTTGGCCCCTTTGCTTTCCAGGCTTTTTAAGAAGCTTTCAACAGCCTGTTCATAATTGGGCTCTACCTGCTGGGCCAAGGTGATGGAGGTCGCATTGATGGCGAACAGGCCGTCGGAACTTTCATACGAAAATGATTGCATTTCCTTGATATCCCCATCCACGCCCGGGGCGGGTTTGGCTTTTTGGCGCACCAGCACATCGGGGGTTTCGAGATTGATGGGGGGATAGCCATAGGAGCTTGAGATCCATTCCCCTTCCAATAATTTCTTGGTGGGATAACCGGTGAGCGTGTCCCAAACATACCGGGGGCCAAAATAGACTAAGGAGAAGGCAATTGCAGCCATAACGGCGGCCGAAGAAATACTTCCGACTAAAATCCATTTTTTTCGTTTTTCTTTTTTGGCCAACCCTTCCAGATATTCCTCCCGTTGCATCAGATCTTCTTCGCTCGGTTCGGGAAGTGCCTTCTTCGTTTTGATCACGATTTCTTCGATCGATTTTCGATCTTGTACCGCGACCGAAGTGGGCGGTTTGGATTTTGCGAACTTTACGAGATCGGCGGTTTGTAAAATTCTTTTGAACTGGCCAATGGTTTCGCTTTCCAATTGCAGTTCGCCGGCATCGCGCATCATTTCCAGCTTGGTGATCAGCTCATCGGAGGTGCTCTCAAGGGCGGAAACATGAACGTCTTCCTCAAGATAAGATCGTACGATATCGGTCAATTCCGAATAGTACTGTTTGTATTCGTCCTGGATCAGATATTTGGAATTTTCCAATTTTTTTAACTCCAGCAAGGCGCGGTCATAGGGTGGCAACAAAGCTTCCTTTTCGGCTTGGGTCAAAGGTTTGGCCTTAAATACGAACCAATAGAGCAAGAATCCAAGCACGGACAAAAAGAGCAGGACCCCCAATAGTATTTTCCATAAATTGCCTTGGCTCCTTTCTACTTCCAGCAGGGGTTTGATGTCGTACATTTTCTGTACCAGCGTATCAACGGGTACCGTTGCCACCTGCACTATCAACGAATCTGTAAAATACCCCTTGCCATTGATTTCTATCCGCTGGGCGGGCAGTTTATAGGAACCTGAATCGAATTGGGTAAGGGCATAGACCTTTTCCAGGGTCATGCGGTCTTTTTTTCTGGTAGTGTCGGTCGCGAAGGCCTCCACGGTTTCCAAGGGGGAAAAGGTTTGCCCTTCCGGAAAAATAACCTGTGCAGTTGTGTCGGTTTCCACGGTCACCGTAAAGTGCAGTTGTTCGCCGATTTTGATCTGGGTGGTATCGACCTTGGTCCTAATACTGGGCACTTCTTGGGAATAACCATAGACAATTGTCAAGAACAGGACGCAAACAATGGGCCAAGTGGCATTGCCCATCATTCTATTCTTGCATTTTATAGCTGCCTCCATCATTTTCGTTTATCCCCTTCTCTTAAAATAGCCCAATAATTTTTTCACATAACTTTCGTCGACGCGACAACTCAAAGTACCACAACCCGATTTTTTGAAGGTCTCCTGGAAGTATTCCACACGCTGGGCATAATATTTGCCATAGGCCATCCTTACGCTTTTCGATTGGGTATTCACCAGGCGAACTGCGCCGGTTTCGGCATCGAGTACCTGAACCATGCCCAAGTTGGGGATGGTTTCCTCCCGCTCGTCATAAATTCGGATACCGGTCAGATCATGTTTGTTGCCTGAAATCTTCAGGGTCTTTTCATAGTCTTCGGTAATAAAGTCGGATAGTACGAATACAATGGCCTTTTTCTTCATCACGCTGCTCAAAAATTTGAGGGACTCAACAAGGTCGGTCTTATTGCTCAGGGGCTTAAATTCCAACAATTCCCTGATGATTCTCAAAATATGGCTCTTCCCTTTTTTAGGAGGGATGTAGAGCTCAATGGTATCGGAAAACAACATGAGGCCCACTTTATCATTGTTCTGTAGGGCCGAGAAAGCCAGGGTTGCTGAAATTTCCGTGATGATCTCTTTCTTGAACTGGTTTGTTGTTCCGAACATTTCCGAACCACTGACATCTACCATCAACATCATGGTCAGTTCCCGCTCCTCTTCAAAGACCTTTACAAATGGCTCATTATAACGGGCCGTTACGTTCCAATCAATGCTGCGCACATCGTCCCCGAACTGGTACTGCCTCACCTCGCTGAAGGTCATGCCACGTCCCTTGAAGGTTGAGTGGTATTCCCCACCAAAAATATGATCGGAAAGACGTCTTGTCTTTATTTCGATCTTCCGGACTTTCTTAAGTAGTTCCTTGGTATCCATTAGGGTTCAAAGTATCAAATTCAAGTACTCCTGCAAGGGGCAGGACGCTCAAATAGGCGACTTTAGGGCACTTCAATCTCGTTTACGATCTTATTGATGATTTCTTCGGAAGTGATGTTCTCAGCTTCTGCCTCGTAGGTGATGCCAATTCGATGTCTCAACACGTCGTGAACAACGGCACGAACATCTTCCGGCACAACATAGCCCCTGCGCTTGATAAAGGCATAGCATTTGGCAGCGATGCCCATATTGATGCTTCCACGGGGGGATGCACCGAAGCTGATCAGCGGCTTTAAATGATCTAGATTGTACTTTTCGGGGTAACGGGTTGCAAAAACCAGGTCTAAGATATACTTCTCTATTTTTTCATCCATATATACTTCCCGAACGGCCTGCTGGGCTTGCAATATCTGTTTTATGGAAATCACGGGTTTCACGTCTTCATAGGCGTCCATTAAATTTTGGCGCATGATCAGTTGTTCCTCGTTCATTTTGGGGTAATCGATCACCGTTTTCAACATAAATCGATCGACCTGGGCTTCCGGCAAGGGATAGGTGCCTTCCTGCTCCACGGGGTTTTGGGTGGCCATCACCAAAAATGGTTTATCCAAAATAAAGGTTTCATCCCCAATGGTCACCTGTTTTTCCTGCATCGCCTCCAAGAGTGCCGATTGAACTTTGGCCGGGGCCCGGTTGATTTCGTCAGCAAGGACAAAGTTTGCGAAAATGGGTCCTTTCTTAATTGAAAAGTCGTTCACTTTCATATTGTAGATCATCGTGCCGACCACATCCGCCGGCAATAGGTCTGGGGTGAATTGTATCCTGCTAAAGCTACCCTTAACGGCTTTTGCAAGGGTGTTTATGGCCAAGGTCTTGGCCAATCCGGGAACGCCTTCAAGCAAAATATGGCCTTGACCCAAGAGGCCGATCAACAGTCTTTCCACCATATGCTTTTGCCCTACGATCACTTTGTTCATTTCCAACATCAGCAAATCGATGAAAGCGCTTTCCTGGACAATTTTTTCGTTTACCGCACTGATGTCAACTATGGCATTTTCGTTCATATAATCTTGTAAAAAATCGGTTATGATCGTATTAAATTTTAACAGAGGTGCAAATTGAAAATTAAATCAGTGCTATGCTGTTAATGATTGGTTAAAAAAAGGGGCGAGCCCCTATTTTTATGAAGTTTTTAAGGGATTTCTTTTTAATTTCACTTCCTTATGGAAAACAAAAACGCATATTCGAAAATTATTGCCGGTACAATGGGCTGGGGAAGTTGGGGAAAAGGGTTTTCACAAGCCGGGATGGCAGGCCTCATCAACGATTGCACGGAACTTGGAATCACCACTTTCGATCATGCCGATATTTATGGCAATTACACCAACGAAGCCGAGTTTGGAAAGGCATTTCAGGAGAGTGGTGTAGACAGGGAAAAAATCCAGTTGATCACCAAATGCGGCATACAGAAGGTGGCCGAAGGAAGGGGGAATGGGATCAAGCACTATAATTATTCGGAAAATTACATAATTTGGTCTGCAGAACAATCGCTAAGGCAGTTGCAAACCGAATACCTGGATTTGGTGTTGTTGCATCGCCCAAGTCCGCTGATGCATCCCGATCCCATCGCAAAGGCGATTACCAAACTGAAGAACCAGGGCAAGATCAAATCCTTCGGGGTCTCCAATTTTATGCCGTCGCAAATTGCGATGATCGAATCGGCGATT
>JBATHI010000494.1:0-3373 GCA_049666645.1 Flavobacteriaceae bacterium
ATCCATGTCATTGAGGCATTGCGGGATCAATAAGCGCAATATGGGGATAAGAAAGGTCAATAGATGTTGTTGCCGATTTGATGAAGCTATCTTAAAACTGAATAATGTTTAACAAAGACCGTTGGAAAGAGATTATCGAGGTGCTTACGGGCAATTGGTTTCGTACGGTATTGACCGCTTTCGGTGTTTTTTGGGGCATCTTGATCCTTATTATTCTATTGGCTGCCGGCAAGGGTTTGGAAAATGGCATTAAATCCGATTTCGGGGACATTGCTACCAATACCATGTTTATGTGGTCGCGGAATACCACTAAGGAATATCAGGGCCTTCCTAAGGGGAGAAGCTATAATTTTAAGCTCGAGGACGTCGAATCGATAAAGGAAGCGGTCCCCAATTTGCGTTTTATTTCTCCCCGTAACCAACTAGGGGGCTTTCGGGGCACCAATAACGTGGTCAGGGGTATGAATACCGGTGCGTTCAATGTTTATGGCGATTACCCGGAAATCATCAACCAAGATCCGATGACCATTACTTCGGGCCGTTTTATCAATCAATCCGACATCAACGAGAAGCGCAAGATCGCCATCATTGGGGAGGGCGTAAAATCGGAACTTTATGATAAAGGAGAGGAGGTGATCGGATCATATATCAAGATTCAGGGGGTGAACTTTATGGTCATCGGCACCTATAAAAAGAAAACCAACGATGGGGATGGGGAAGAAGGGCAAAAGCAGATTTTTGTTCCCTTCACCTCTTTTTCCCAGGCTTTCAACCGGGGCAACGATGTGGGCTGGATGGCCATAACCGCAAACGATGGTACTTCCATTACCAGTGTCAAGGAAAAAATCGTCAATGTGGTGAAACGGAACAGAAAAATACATCCCGACGACCTTCGGGCCGTGGGCTATTTCGATTTATATGAGCAATACAACAGGGTGGAAAGTCTTTTCGGCGCCATGCGATTCATTGCTTATTTCGTCGGTATTCTGGTATTGCTTTCGGGCATCATAGGGGTGAGTAATATCATGTTGATCGTTGTGAAGGAACGCACGAAGGAAATCGGTATCCGTAGGGCCTTGGGGGAAGCTCCGGCATCGATCAGAAAACAGATTCTGATGGAGTCGATATTCCTGACAATCATTTCAGGGATGCTGGGAATCGTATTTGGGGCACTTTTCATATTTGGGATCAATTCCCTTTTGGAATCGGTTGGGCCGGTAGATATGTTCAGCAACCCCAGTGTTAGTGTGGGGGTAGTGGTGGGTGCCTTGCTGATTTTGATCGTATCGGGTCTTATGGCGGGATATATTCCAGCGCAGAGCGCCATCAAAGTAAGGCCCATTGAAGCATTGAGAACAGAGTAGCAGGGATATATAAAAGCGAAAGCCATTATGCATTGAACTAACAAAATCGCCAGTAACACCAAAAAATAAAACATTAACCAGTTGATATCCTATGAAAAAATCAGTAACCATCGGTATTCTTATTTTTATCGTATTGGCCTTTGGGGGCTCGATGTATTACCTGTACCAAAAAAACGCGGAAGACCCGGTAGTTTACCAGACCGAGCAACCGTCTACACAGACCATTATCAAAAAGGCGGTCGCCACAGGCAGTATTTTGCCCTTGGAGGAGGTTTTGATAAAACCCAATATTTCAGGAGTAATCGAGGAAATCTTTGTGGAAGGGGGCGATTACGTCAAATCAGGAGATCTTCTGGCCCGTATTAAAGTGGTCCCCAATTTAACAGCACTCAATGATGCACGAAATGCAATAGAAGATGCCAAAATAGCCCTCGATGATCAAAAACGAAATTTTGCGCGACAACAAAACCTCTTTGATAAAGGGGTGGTGTCCAAAGTAGATTTGGAACGGGCACAACTTACCCTAGATCAGGCCAAGCAAACCTTTGCCGCGGCCAACAAACGCTACGACATCGTAAAGACCGGTACCACGCAGGGCTATGGAAATACGGCCAACACGCAGATCAGGGCCACCGTAAGCGGTATGGTACTGGAGGTCCCGGTGGAAGTGGGGAACCAGGTCATCGAAAGCAATAATTTTAACGAGGGAACCACCATAGCCGCCATCGCAGATGTCGATAAAATGATCTTCGAGGGGAAGGTAGACGAGTCTGAAGTGGGCAAGATCAAAGAAGACCTGCCCCTTGAAATCACGGTAGGGGCGATTGAAAACAAGGTTTTCGACGCGGTGCTGGACTATATCGCGCCAAAAGGCAATGCCGAAAATGGTGCCATTCAGTTCGAGATCAAGGGCTCGCTCAAAAAAGGGGACAGTACATTTATCCGTGCCGGTTTGAGCGCCAATGCCTCCATCATTCTAGGTAGGGCCGATAGTGTTTTGGCCATCAAGGAAGCCTTGGTACAGTTCGATGATAAGACCAAAAAACCATTTGTTGAAATCGAAAAAGGAAACCAGCAATTTGAACGTACTGATATTGAATTAGGGCTGAGCGACGGCATCTTTGTGGAAATAAAATCGGGCATCACCAAAGACGACAAAATTAAAGTTTGGAATGAAGTGAAGCCGGATGAATTCAACGGTTAACTTTATTTAACATAATTTTTGTACCATTTCTTGTAACAAATGGGCACCTTGTGTGTCCTATACCCGGCTTATGGGCGTTGCAATGCCCAATAACTAACCAAAGCAGCATGATTGAAATTAAAAATCTTCACAAATCCTATAAAATGGGAAGCAATTCCCTCCACGTGCTCAAAGGCATTAATTTTTCCGTGGAAGAAGGGGAGTTGGTCGCCATTATGGGCTCTTCGGGTTCCGGTAAATCAACCCTCTTGAATATACTCGGGATGCTCGATGAGGCCAATTCAGGGGAATATACCCTCGATGGCGTGCCCATCAAGAACCTGAACGAAACCAAAGCGGCCAATTACCGAAATAAGTTTTTGGGCTTTGTGTTCCAATCGTTCAACCTGATCAATTATAAAACGGCCATGGAAAACGTGGCCTTGCCATTATATTATCAACGTATCCCAAGAAAGGAACGTGAAAAAAAGGCCTTGATGTACCTCGAACGTGTAGGGCTTAAGGAATGGGCGACCCATTTGCCCAGCGAGCTTTCCGGGGGGCAAAAGCAGAGGGTGGCCATTGCCCGGGCCATGGCGGCCGAACCCAAGGTATTGCTCGCCGATGAACCTACCGGTGCGTTAGATAGCAAAACCTCCCTTGAAGTCATGGAATTGATCCAAAAAATCAACGATGACGGCAATACAATCTTGATCGTGACCCATGAGGCGGACATCGCCCAAATGTGCAAACGCATTGTGCACTTAAAGGACGGGGTGATCGTAGAGGATAAAAAAGTTAAACAAGTTAGGGCATCGTCATATGT
>JBATHI010000495.1:0-1688 GCA_049666645.1 Flavobacteriaceae bacterium
ACCATAGGTGGGGTGCTGATCTTTTTAGGCCTGTTAGGCATAATCTTCCTTGTCACTGAAACTAATCCAATGACCTTTATTTATATCGTAGCAGTGGTGCTTTTTGGTTTCCAATTTGCTATAGGAAATATTCAGACAATTTCCAGCGATCTGTTCCGGGGACCCTCAGTAGGAACCCTGGCCGGATTAGCAGGAACCGTAGCCGCTGTCTCCGTTATCATTATGAACTGGCTGATCCCAAAAATCGCGGCTACATCATATACCCCAGCATTTATTGTCATTGCAGTACTCGCCCCTTTGGCCGTACTTTCAATATATGGTCTAATTAAAAAAATTAGACCCGTAGAAATTCAAACAGATTAATAAGCTTAAAATAGAATAACATGAGTTCAAAAGGAAAAATAGCATTTATAACCGGAGCTACAGGAGGAATCGGATTTGCAGTTGCAAAACGACTTGGGAAAGACGGTTATACGGTCATACTTAATGGAATAGAGGATGATAAAGGAGCAGAAAGGGTCAAGGAACTTGCTGCCGAAGGTATTACTTCTGAGTACTATGGCTTCGATGTAACAGATGAAAAAGCCGTTTCATCAGCCGTCAAAAAAATTGGAGAAAAATATGGTAAGATAGACGCACTGATCAACAATGCCGGAGGCCTTGGTGGAAGATCCAGGTTCGAAGACATGACCACAGATTTCTACAGGTTTGTAATGGCCTTAAACCTCGATTCAACATTCTTTGTTTCAAGGGCAGCCATCCCTTACCTTAAAAAAGGGAAGAATGCATCCATTATAAACTACACCTCTATTGCAGCCTGGAACGCCGGCGGTCCGGGTGCGGGCATTTACGGTACCTCCAAAGCAGCTGTACACGCAATTACCCGAGCTTTGGCAAAAGATCTCGCCGAATACGGAATACGGGTAAACGCTGTATCACCCGGCACCATAGATACTCCTTTCCACACACAAATTAAGTCTACCAAGCCAGAAGTATTTGCTTCATGGAAGAACAATATCTTATTGGGAAGATTAGGACAGCCCGAGGATGTTGCCTCCGTAATATCGTTTCTCGTAAGTGATGATGCAGCTTTTCTTACCGCAGAAACTATACAAGTTGGCGGTGGTCAAGGTCTGGGAATTTAAAACACAATATACTATGGGTAAACTACAAGGAAAAATAGCCGTTGTAACCGGCGGATCAAGAGATATTGGAAGAGCAATATCCATTAAACTAGCCAAAGAAGGTGCTAAGGTAGTGGTGAACTATTTTAACTCAGAATCCGGAGCAAAGGAAACTGTGGATGAAATTAAGTCCTTGGGACAGCAAGCCATCGCCGTGAAAGCCGATGTATCGAAGTTGGAAGATATTGCAATTTTAAAATCGAAGACTGTTGAGGCATTTGGAGATAAGATCGATATTCTGGTGAACAATGCAGGCGGACTATTCGCGCGAAAAACATTGCAAGAGTTCGACGAAAAATTCTATGATCTGGTGATGGATGTAAATTTTAAGTCGACCGTTTTTGTAACCCAGGCCTTTGGACCCTTACTTTCCAAAGGAGCCTCTGTGATCAATCTTTCATCACAGGCGGCAAGAGATGGCGGTGGCGGAGGATCTGCCCTGTACAGTGCCTCCAAAGGCGCAGTGAGCACTTTTACCAGAGCGATGGCGAAAGAACTTGGCCC
>JBATHI010000496.1:0-6153 GCA_049666645.1 Flavobacteriaceae bacterium
CTCATCACATAAACGACGTTCTCGTTGTTGGGGTCTGGAAAGACCTCGATATAGTACCATGCGCGCTGTACCAAACGGTTGTCGCCACTTACCATATTCCAGTTCTTCCCGGCATCTTCGGAAACGAAGAGTCCGCCCTTGTCGGCGTTGGAATCACTCTCGATCAGCGCGAATACCTTTTCCGAATTGGCTGGACTTACCGCAATGGCCATCTTCCCTTTTTCCTTGGGCAGGCCTTCGGTAAGTTCGGTCCATGTTTCCCCTGCATCCATCGATTTATAGAGTCCGCTACCGACCCCTCCGCTGATTACAATGTTCGGTTTGCGTTGGTGTTCCCACATGGCGGCATAAAGGATATCGGGTGCATTCGCGTCCATGGAAAGTTCCACGGCCCCGGTGAGATCGTTCACATAAAGGGTTTTTTTCCAGTTGATGCCTCCATCCACCGACTTATAAATGCCGCGGTCTTGGGTGGGGCCATAAAGCGCACCCTGGGCAGCTACAAAAACAATGTCGGGATTTTTGGGATGGATCACAATACGCGAAATATGTTGGGTCTGGGCCAGACCGATTTTCTTCCAGGTCTTGCCCGAATCGGTAGATTTGTAGACCCCATCGCCGTATGAAGCCATCACGCCACGGGGTGCGTGTTCCCCCATCCCGCAATAGATGACATTTGGATCGGAAGCCGATACGGCAACGGCCCCCACGGATCCCATTTCAAAAAAGCCGTCCGAAATGTTGTCCCATCGCTGTCCACCATCAGTGGTCTTCCAGAGTCCGCCCCCTGTGGTGCCCATATAATAAGTAAGTGGGTCGCCGATCACTCCTGTCGCCGATACGGAACGCCCTCCGCGATAAGGGCCTATATTACGGTATTTGAGCGGTTTGAAATAATCATTGGCCATCTGGGCAAAGGCCGTAGAAGTCAGTAGGGCAAGTGCAAGGGTAAGGCGTATTTTCATAATTTTTTATTAACATCAACATTGGAGGGACATTTGAGGGGAAGATTTGTTTGTCATCCCCTTTCCGAAATGTCCTTGTGGCCCTTATTTCATATGGTACTATTCTCTCATTTTTTCTACGGATAGATAATTGAGATTCAACGCGTTGAACTCCTTATTAAAGGCCTCGATTTCTTTGCTGATCAGCGCATCGAAGGTGTTCAACTGGGCCTCTATTTTTGCCGTGAGTTCTTGTTTTACGGTCAGATCCTGTTCGGTAGGCGGAAAATCGTCCAATGCAACTAAACTGTTCAGGTGGCCCAATTTGTTGGTCAAACGGATCGGGAAGTTCAGGGGGTCCTGCCCGCTCTTGTTTTGGGTCTGATAAAGCGCTTTTTCCACTTCACCAAATTTCTCCTTCATGGCCTTGGCCTTCTCCACAAGGTCTTTGGTCTGCGGGTTATCCTTGTATTGTTTGGAGAAGGCATCGAGTTGGCCATTGATCTTCCTTATTTTTTTGATCGATTGATGGGCCTTGTCCACCGTAGCGTTCACTTCGCTCACAAAATCGTATTGTTGCTGCATATCGGCAATCGAAACTTCCGCCCTTGGATCGGGAATGATGGTGAAGTTCTGGACTTGCGTCTTGCCATTCACTGTTAGGTGTACTTTATATTCCCCTGGGACCGCTTTGGCACCGTTTAAATTGGCCCACCATAAGATCATGCCTTCCAATTTTTCGGCACCCTTGCCCCGGGTATCCCAAACATGGGTATTGCCTCCTTTTTTCACTTCCAATTTCGTGTCCTTGTCTTTGGAAGAATTCTTAAAAGTCGCCAAAGTGTCTCCTTTCATGTTCATATAGGATATGCTTATGCTATCCTTCTCCGCCAGATCCTTTAGATAAAAGTGGGTCACCACGCCATTGGGATGGTTCTGACCCTCGGTTTTCGAGGCCTCTTTTCTTGCAGCTCCCTTGGTGCGGTAGGCATTCTTGGGCTTGAAGAGCTGTACGGCGGCATTTTTGCTGGCTGCGTTTAGCTGGTGCAATACGCTGAGGTCATCGATGATATAAAGACTGCGCCCCTGCGTGGCGACGATGAGATTGCCATCCTTGATGGTCAGGTCGGTGATGGGAACAATGGGCAGGTTCAGTTGAAAGGCACTCCAGCGCGCCCCGTCATCGAAGGAAATGTACATGCCGGTTTCGGTTCCGGCATACAACAGCCCTTTTTGCTTAGGGTCTTCGCGGATCACCCTGGTAAAATGCTCCTCATTGATACCGTTCGTTATTTTGACCCAGCTTTTGCCATAGTCCGTGGTCTTGTAGAGGTAAGGTGCAAAATCGCCCAACTTATATCTGGTGGCCGCCACATAGCAGGTACCCGCGTCGAATGCAGAGGGTTCCATGCTATTGATCATGTTCCATTCCGGCATACCATTGGGAGTAACGTTTTCCCAGGTTTTCCCACCGTCTTGCGTAACATGTATAAGGCCGTCGTCACTTCCGACCCATAAGAGACCTTCCTTTAAGGGACTCTCGTTGGCAGTAAAAATGGTACAATAATATTCCACTCCCGTATTGTCTTGGGTTATGGGACCACCACTTGAGACCAATTTACTTGGGTCGTTGCGCGTGAGATCGTCGCTCAATAGTTCCCAGCTCTGTCCTTCATTGGTGCTCAGGTGCACATGGTTCGAAAAAGTATAAAGTTTCTTGGGATCGTGTTTGCTGAACAAAATCGGGAAATTCCATTGGAAACGGTATTTCATTCCTTCTGCCCCATAGCCCATGGGATTATCCGGCCAAACATTGATTCCCCTAGTGGTACCCGTCTTGTGGTTCACCCTGGTAAGGAAACCTCCATAACTGCCCCCGTAAACGATATCATTATCCTTGGGATCTACCGCGATCCAAGCCGATTCACCGCCAGCGGTTTCTTCCCAATCTTTCTCGCCAATGCCGAAGCCATCACTGCGATGTTTGATCCTTAAGGTAGAATTGTCTTGTTGTGCCACATAAATGCGATAGGGGAAGGCATTGTCGGTGGTGACCCTATAGAACTGTGCGGTTGGCTGATTGTGATAGGTACTCCATGTTTCGCCTCCATCATATGAGATTTGCGCGCCACCATCGTCTCCGATGATCATTCGTTTTGCATTCTCAGGGGCGATCCAAAGGTCGTGGTGATCGCCATGGGGGGCATTAAAGTCTTTAAAGGTCTTGCCTCCATCGGTCGATTTATGGTAATCTACATTCACCACATAAACGATGTCCTCGTCCTCCGTATCGGCATAGACCCGCGTATAATACCATGCCCGTTGGCGCAGCTTTCGGTCTTCGTTGATGCGGGTCCATTTATTGCCCCCATCATCGCTACGGTACAGGCCGCCTTTTTCCTTGTGCTCGACCATCGCCCATACCCTTTCCGAGTTTATGGGAGATACCGTTACCCCGATGATGCCGAGCGTATCTTTCGGAAAGCCCTCGTTCTTGGAGATTTCGTTCCAACTTTCGCCGCTGTCGGTACTCTTCCATAGGGCAGAGCCTTCTCCCCCGCTGCTTAGGCTATAAGGGGTGCGTTTGGCACGCCAGGTGGCCGCATAAAGAATGCGCGGATTGTTGGGATCAAGGGTTAGGTCGACCGCCCCCGCTTCATCATTGGCAAAGAGGGTCTTGTTCCATGTTTTGCCGCCATCGCTACTTTTGTAAATACCGCGTTCCTGGCTTGGCTTGTAAATATTGCCCAATACTGCCGCATATACGGTATTGTGATCTTTGGGATGGATGCGGATGCGCGGAATGTGCCGGCTGTTGGGTAGGCCGGCGAAGGCCCAGGTCTTCCCAGCGTCCTCAGTCTTCCATATGCCGTAGCCCGAGGAAACGTTCCCACGGATGGTGGTTTCACCGCCTCCAACGTACATCACGTTCAGATCGCTCTGTGCCACTTCAATGGCCCCGATACTGCCCCCAAAAAAGCCATCGGAGATATTGCCCCAGGTTCGGCCGCCATCATCGGTTTTCCATACGCCGCCACCGGTGGCGCCAAAATAATATAGATTCGGTTTTCCGGGCACCCCGGTCACAGCGGCAGAACGCCCCCCACGAAAGGGTCCGATCAATCGGTATTCAAGACTGGAATAAAGTTCTTGCGGATATTCGGGTTCAACGGATGTAGATGTTTTTCTTTTTTGTGCGGACTGGGTAAAGGGCATCAGGAAGAAAGCCAGCGCGAATAGGCTGGTATTGGCCAGGGCAATTCTCATCAATTCTCGAGTTTAAATTAGTCGGCCTTAAATGTAAGGAAAAAGTTTGCCAACGAAAAAATGGATGCATGAAAACAAGTGTAATGCCAAAAGAATCGAATCAGGGCTTTTACATTGTTGCCCGATTCCACTCCGATTCATATCTACAGGCCTTTTGCGATATGATCGTTGAAAAATCAACTATGGATTGATGACAAGGTAACGAAGGGTTTCCTTTTTGGAATTGATGTCCCCAAAACAAATTCAACCATAAAATGGACCAAGGACACAGTTTTTGTATTTTAGGCCGACATAAAAAAGGAATATGAGATCTTTTCGCCATTACTTTTCTTTCTTCATTATTTGCACCTCTTTGGTGCACGCCCAGGACCGCGTTACCGGGGCCACCTTTGCGACCCGTTCCGAGGTGCTGGCGCAGAACGGGATGGTGGCCACCAGCCATCCATTGGCCACCCAAATTGGTTTGGACATTCTGAAACAAGGGGGTAATGCCGTCGATGCCGCGATAGCGGCAAATGCCGCATTGGGCCTTATGGAACCCACGGGATGCGGGATCGGGGGCGATCTCTTCGCCATCGTTTGGGATGGAAAGACACAAAAACTCTATGGGTTGAATGCCAGCGGCCGTTCTCCCAAAAGCCTCACCCTGGAATATTTCGAGGAACTGGGCCTTACCAAGATCCCATCCCATGGTCCTCTGCCAGTGAGTGTACCGGGGGCGGTAGACGGTTGGTTCGAACTGCACAAAAAATTTGGGAGCAAACCTATGGGGGAGTTGCTGGCACCAGCCATTCGTTATGCCGAATTAGGTTTCCCACTGACCCAATTGATCGGCTGGTACATGCAGGGCATCCCTGATCTGGCGGCGGCAGGCTACCCCAATATTTCGGACACCTACTTAAAACCGAACGGTGATCGGATCCCGAAAGAAGGGGAGATATATAAGAATCCCTATTTGGCACAAACCTATCGCAAAATTGCCATAGGGGGGCGGGATGTCTTCTATAAGGGGGAAATAGCCAAGACCATCGGGGAATTCATCAAACATCAGGGCGGCTTCCTATCACAGGAAGACTTCGCACAGCATCGTTCTGAATGGGTTGAACCGGTTTCTGTGAATTATAGGGGTTTCGATGTTTGGGAACTGCCCCCTAACGGTCAGGGTATTGCGGCTTTGCAAATGTTGCAGATCTTGGAAGGTTTTGATTTCTCCAAGATCGCCTTCGGCAGTGCAGCCCACTTGCACTTGTTCACCGAAGCGAAAAAATTGGCCTTCGAGGATAGGGCCAAATACTATGCGGACATGGATTTTGTTAAGGTGCCCGTTACCGAGCTGTTGGCGGATTCCTATGCCGAAAAACGCCGTGCCAAAATCGGGGAAAAGGCGGCTGTCTATACTGCAGGCGAAATCAGTGCCGGCGAGACCATTTACATGACGGTAGCCGACAAGGAGGGCACAATGGTGTCATTGATACAGAGCAATTATCGCGGACTGGGGTCGAGTATGGTTCCCCCTAAACTGGGCTTTATGCTTCAGGATCGTGGCGAACTCTTTAGCCTGAAGCGGGGCCAGGCCAATACCTATGCGCCCGGCAAACGTCCCTTTCATACCATCATCCCGGCTTTTATCACTAAAAATGGGCAGCCCTATGTAAGTTTTGGTGTTATGGGAGGCGATTTTCAGCCACAAGGGCATACCCAGATCGTGATGAACCTCATCGATTTTAAAATGAACCTACAGGAAGCCGGTGACGCCCCACGCTGGGACCATACCGGGGGAAGCGGGCCAACAGGGGAAACGCCCCAAGGCACCGGACTGATTCGGTTGGAGTCTGGCATCCCATATGAAACGGTGCGCGGACTTATGGATAGGGGCCACCAGATAGGAACGGGTCGCGGCATCTACGGGGGTTACCAGGCCATCTTGTGGGATGCCGTAAAC
>JBATHI010000497.1:0-1970 GCA_049666645.1 Flavobacteriaceae bacterium
AAGGCCATGCAAGATGATATAATAATATCTTTGGCACTTATTTTTTACGGGCAACCACTATGGATCCATATGCCGCTTTGCGCTTTAAAGAATTCAATGTTTTTCTGGGGGTGCGTTTTGCCATGGTCTTTGCTTGGTCCATGCAGTTCATAGTCATCGAATGGCAGGTATATTCGTTGACAAAAGACCCCCTATCGTTGGGATTGATCGGACTCATGGAAATCATTCCGGCGATTGTGATGGCCCTTTTTGCGGGCCATATCGTAGATCAAAACGAGAAGCGCAACCTCTTGGTCAAATGTATTTTTGGGTTTTCGGTCATCAGCCTGGGATTGTTCATCATCAGCTTGCCATCGGTGGTGGCCCAAACCGAAACCAAGACCATCCTATATTCCATTTATTTGCTCGTATTCATCGGGGGTATCGTTAGGGCGTTTTTGGGACCTACCGTATTTTCTTTGTTGGCCTTGATCGTGCCCAAAAAGGTATATCCGAATGCGGCTACCTGGAGCAGCACCACTTGGCAATTGGCCTCGGTGCTGGGGCCGGCCTTGGCGGGATTTTCGATAGGATGGATCGGGGTACATTGGTCGATGTGCCTGGTGTTTTTCTTTTCATTGATGGCACTTATCGCCTTATCCCAAATTTCCAGAAAACCCATTTTAAATCCGAAATTGGGGGAAGCGGTAATCGACAGCCTTAAAGAAGGCCTGCGTTTTGTTTTTGGTACCAAGGCCATTTTGGGCGCCCTCACCCTCGACATGATCGCAGTGCTCTTCGGCGGTGCCGTGGCGCTTTTGCCGATCTATGCCCAGGATATTTTGCAGGTAGGGGCCGAAGGATTCGGCATTTTAAGGGCCGCACCTGCCGTCGGTGCCGCCTTGACCATGTTGGGATCCACCCGATTTCCTTTGCACAGGGCTGCGGGGAAGAAACTGCTTTTGGCGGTTTTCGCTTTTGGAATCTGTATGATTGTTTTCGGACTGTCCACCATATTCTGGTTATCGGTGATCGCCCTGTTTTTGAGCGGGGCCGTGGACGGTATTTCCATGGTCATCCGACAAACCATTTTACAATTAAAGACTCCCGATCACATGAGGGGCAGGGTAGCGTCGGTAAATTCGATGTTCGTGGGTTCCTCCAACGAACTCGGCGCCTTTGAAAGTGGCCTGACGGCTAAGTACATGGGTACGGTGGTCGCGGTGGTTTTCGGAGGCTGTATGACCTTGGCCACGGTAGGCCTGACGGCCATCTTCTCGCCCAGTTTCAGAAAACTGGACCTTCAAAAAGATGTGGAACAGCACGAGACGGCTAGCTGACGGTATATTTCTCCAGGAAAATGCTATCCCCATCGAAAACGGCATAGCTAAAGTAGGTGATCCAATCGCCCAGGTTGATATAGGTCGACTTACCGTTCAAGTCGATGTTCAAGGGAAGGTGCCGATGCCCGAAAAGGAAATAATCGAAATGACGGTCTTCCAATTTCCGTTTGGCATATTGCACCAGCCATTCCTTTTCTTCGCCCAAAAATTTGATATCATCGCCCCCCGAGATCAATTTGTTCTTCACTGAGAAGTGCTGGGCCAATCGAACGCCCCAGTCGGGGTGCAGCCACCTGAAAAACCATTGTGCCACAGGATTTGTAAATACTTTTTTCATGCGTTTATAGCCCTTGTCCTCCGGACCAAGTCCGTCGCCATGGCCGATGAAGAATAACTTGCCATTGATCGCGAACTGTTGGGGCCGATGGAATACCGGTATGGTGAGCTCTTCTTCGAAATACCCGTTCATCCAAAGGTCGTGGTTGCCGACAAAATAATAGATGGGGATTCCGGCATCCGATAATTCGGCCAATTTCCCCAAGGTACGTGTAAACCCTTTTGGGACCACGGTCTTGTATTCCATCCAAAAATCGAAAAGATCGCCCAATAGGAAGAGCGCTGCAGCGTCACTTTTTATGGTGTCGAGCC
>JBATHI010000498.1:0-4883 GCA_049666645.1 Flavobacteriaceae bacterium
TACACCATGTCCATGGTCGTTCAGGTAAAAAGCCGCTTGCGAACGCCCGCCCATGACATTATCGTTGACCACTTGCCAAGTACTGATGTCGGCATGGTCGTTAAAGTCGAAAAGCAGCAGCGATTGCATGAAAAATGATATTAGGAGGAAGATAATGGTACTAGGGTTCACAGATGTCCAAATGTAAAATATCATGATCAATGCCGGTCTGAAATGACAGGTTCACAAGACCTCAATCCAAATCGGTCCAAACCCTTTCGATAAGGGCTTTGGTGGCCCTGATGCCATCGGGCTCCGCCATGTTTTCCCCCTCGAACTCCACCCCGATATGACCGTCGAACCCTGCGTTTTTGACCAGTCGGAGCATTTTTTCGTAATCGATGATGGTTTCGTTCCCTTCCGCATCGAAGGCATACGATTTGGCACTGACACCCTTTGCGAAAGGGAGAAAATCGGCTACCCCTTTATAGCGGTCGTACACATTCGAGCAGCGGTTATCCTGGGTACTGCCCCATTGGGTGTCGAGGCACCAATTGCCGAAATCGGGCAAGGTCCCCAAAAAAGGACTGTTCACCGTTTTGATGATTTCTACCATAAAAGGGGCATCGGAGGTATGCAGGCCATGGTTTTCAATGATCACGTTGATGTTTGCCTGGGCACCATATTCCGCCAGCATGCCCAGACCGGAGACCAGGGCCGCCCCGATTTCCGATCGGTTTCCCTGTCCGAATGCATTCACCCGGATCGAGTGACAGCCGAGGATCTTTGCCGCATCGATCCATTTATAGTGATTTTCCACCGCGGTCTTCCTTTCCAAATCGATGGGATGGCCCAGGTCGCCCTCATTATCGATCATGATCAACAGGCTTCTGACCCCGGCGTCATCGGCCCTTTTTTTCATCTCCTGCCAGAACGGTTCGTTTTTGGCATGCTCGGTGTAGAATTGGTTCACATATTCCACGGCATCGATACCATAGGTGTTTTTTGCGATGCCCGCAAAATCGACGGCTTTGGTCGCGCCTTGTTCCAGGGCCCTGTGCAGCGACCATTGGGCCAACGAAATTTTGGGTAATGCCATGCTTGGATTGGTTTTAGGGAAAAGTTGTCCGAACATACTGTTCGTTGGAATGGAGATGGCGGCGGCCCCCAAGGCGGCCTTTTTGATAAAAATTCTTCTGTTTTTCATGGAACACCGAGGTTAGAAGACAAAGTACTTTATTTTTCCGGATAAACCAATATCCAATTTCATGAATACCAAGCTGCTTTCCCTTAAATATCATTATATTCATTCTGAAATTGTGAACCAGCACCGAAAGCCCATGAAAGTACTATTTATAGGAGGAACCGGAAACATCAGTACCCCTTCGAGCCGTTTGGCCCTTGCCAAGGGGATCGACCTTTTTCATCTGAACCGTGGCAGCAAAAAAGTGGAAATAACCGGGGTAAAAACCATTATCGGGGATATCAACAAGGCAGACAGCTTGGCGGAACTGGGCAAACACGAATGGGACGTGGTGGTCAATTGGATCGCGTTTACCCCTGAGGATATCGAGCGCGATATGGGCCTGTTCAAGGGCAGGACCAAACAATACATTTTCATCGGTTCGGCCTCCTGCTACCAGACGCCTTTGGGCTATCCCGTCATCACCGAATCCACGCCGCTTTGCAATAACCTGTGGGACTATTCGAGCAATAAGATCAAATGTGAAGACCGGCTGATGCAGGCCTATCGGGAAGAGGGTTTCCCCATCACCATCGTGCGCCCCTCGCTCACCTACGATACGGTGATCCCCATCGCCATTGGGGGCTTTAACGAATATACCACGGCCGATAGGATTTTGAAGGGCAAGGAGATCATTATCCATGGCGATGGCACATCCCTATGGACGGTGACCCATGCCGACGACTTCGCCAAGGGCTTTGTGGGCCTTCTGGGATTGACCCAGGCCATCGGGCACGCCTTCCATATCACCTCCGATGAAGTACTGAGCTGGAACATGATCTACAAGATCCTGGCCGACAGCCTCGGTCGGGCGGCCAAGGTGGTGCATATCGCCTCCGATTTTATCTGTATGGTAGAACCTTCCTTTACAGGCACCTTGTTGGCCGATAAGGCGGAGAGCGTGCTCTTCGACAATACCAAAATAAAGACCTTCGTGCCCGGTTTCAAGGCTACGATCCCCTTTGCGGAAGGTATTGTCAGGACCATGGCCTGGCTACGTGAAAAGGAAGAAAGGCGTTTCATCAATGCAGACACCGATGCGAAAATCGAACGCATCCTAAAAAGGTACCAAGCCCTATGATGAAAGGAAGACATTCGATAGTCCAAGATTTGATATTTGGCCACAATGCACCGTTGCACGACCACAGGGAACCCTATGGGCCCACAGAAAGTGATTAAATTTTAAAGGGTTTGCCCTGAAAGGAGCTTAACGCAAACAGCTTTGATAATCAATCATTATCTTGTTACACATAAAGATATAGGGTAAATGACCCTATCCGATAGTTGGCAGTAGTTCGACAGGAAAAATTTCAAACTAGCTAAATTTCAAACAAATGAAAGCAACAACATTTCTAACGTTTGTGGGTGATCAATGCGGAAGGGCGGAGGAAGCGATAAAGTTCTATACTTCCATATTTCCAAATTCGGAAATTAAAAGCTTGATCAAATACTCGGAAGGAGAAGCCGGGGGCACACCGGAACTTATCAAATATGGAGAATTTACATTAAATGGTACTGAGTATAAGGTTTCCGAAAGTAATTTTAACCACGCTTGGTCATTCACGCCGGCGATATCACTGTTCGTTGCATGCAACGCTGAAAATGAGATAAATAGCTTGTTCGAAGAACTTTCTTCGAAGGGAGGCCAGGTCATGGTTCCTCTTGACAACTATGAAGGTTCAGGAGATTACGGTTTTGGAAAAAAATTTGGATGGTGCGAGGACAAATATGGCATTTCATGGCAACTAAACCTTTCAGAATAAATTTGAACTATGTTATAAACCTCCTATTCGGAGGAATAAACGTAGTGGATATTATAAAAAGACTGCGCCCATCAAGGGCTATGGTGCGGCACGCCACCGGTGCGGCGTTCCGAGCATGGCGAACAGCGGAAGCGAATCATGGCCAGGACCGTTATCGCTATTTCAAAAAGAACGATTAAATCGAAACGATGACAATAAATGAAAAACAAAGTGACTTGGTAACTACGGCAAGAACCGCAGGAATTTGGTACTTGATTCTGGCAATTTCAGGCATTTTGGGTTTTATGATTTTCCACCCTCAGGTATTTGACCCGGAATACGCTCAGAAAACATTGACCAACCTGATTGACCTTGAATCCGTTGCCAGAACCCGACTTTTGTTGGAATTTGCAATTATTGTTTCACAGGCGCTTACCGCAGTATGGTTTTATAAATTGTTCAGAAATATCAACGGGTGGGCAGCATGGACCGTTGGTATTTGGGGAATGATAAATTCAGTAGCAATTATGTGCAGTGCAATAGCAATGGGTTCGGCTATTGAAATTGCAGGTTCTTCCCAATCCGTTGAAGACAAACTAATATCAATTGAACTTTTAAGCAGTGTAGTGACAAACGCTTGGGGTGTCGGCAGCCTCTTCTTTGGACTTTGGCTCATCCCTTTGGGATACATTGTTACCAGTTCAAAAAGGATGCCTGTTTGGCTGGGGCGAATCCTGATCATTGGCGGTGTTGGCTACCTTCTTGGTACGGTAATCAATTACATGGGAATTAAAAGCACATTGTCAGATTTTTTGGTCTTTCCTGCGACAGTCGGGGAATTCTGGATGATCGGATATTTATTGATTTTTGGTATACGGCCAGGGAATGAATAATTGGAAATAGTACCAAAGGAAAAAGAAGATAACAGCGAAGATAACATTTGGCGCTGATGATGGCTATTTCAAGCCTTGTACTTTTGAGTAATTTTGTTGCAGGCTGACAAGATAGTACTTTCAAAACCGACACAAGCCAGATGCCAACCTTTGTACATCATTTAAAATTCAAAGTCCGAAACGGGCTGAAGAACCTATGACTATCGCAGCCAAGTATATCGTAATACTTTTCGGGATTTTTCTCATCGGAGTTGGAGTATTGATGCGCTTTAAACCAGCAAAGGCGAGGGAATTTTTGAGGAAGGCTGGAAGTACCAACCTGATAAATTATGCTGAAATCACGATTAGAATGATTCCTGCAGCAGGACTTGTTCTATATGCGGAATACTCCAAATTTCCCAAAGTCTTCTGGGTTTTGGGTTGGTTTATAATTGCAACTTCCTTGGTTCTATATTTAGTGCCAAGAAGAATCCATCATGCTTATGCCCTGATGTGTTCCGACATTTTAACACCAAGACGGATCAGACTACTGTCGCCTTTATCAATACTATTTGGAACCGTTATTATTTATTTGGTGCTTTAGATAGAAATATGGGCACAGGACATATAATTTGATGAAAGTGCAAAACGATGTACAACAAATGCGATGAAACATACGGGATGACACGATAAAAATAATACTTGGTGCAACAAATGGAACTCGGGCCTCGGTTGACAACATTGCGTTCCGAAACCCGCACTCTTGATGGCCGAGACCATTGTAGCGAATTTGAAAATGAAGACAAAACCGTTAATAGACTACTTCGAAAATCTTCTTCCCTTAACCGAAGCGGAGAAGTCTGTTGTGGATGAAATTTTCATGGAACGCAGCGTTAGACGTAGACAGTTTATCCTACAGGAAGGTGATATAAGCAAGCACAATACATTCGTGGTTGAGGGTTGCTTTCGTATGTTTTTTGTAGACGAAAAAGGCAAAGAGCACAATCTGCAATTTGCTGTTGAAAATTGGTGGATTGGAGATATTGG
>JBATHI010000499.1:0-1664 GCA_049666645.1 Flavobacteriaceae bacterium
ATATATCGGTAACGCCCTGCATGCCACCTTGGCCTCGGTTTTCGCACAGTTGATCGTTGATGGCAAGAATGAGGGGGTGCATGCCATTTTAGTACCCTTAAGAAATAAAAAACACCAACTTTTACCAGGAATAAGAATAGAAGACAATGGCTATAAATTGGGATTGAACGGGGTTGACAATGGAAAAATCTGGTTCGACCAGGTTTCGGTACCACGCGGGAATTTGCTCAACCAATACGGTGACATCGCGGCGGATGGCACCTACCATTCGGCGATTGGAAACCCCAACAAAAGATTTTTTACCATGCTGGGCACCTTGGTCGGAGGCCGTATCTGTGTTGCCAGGGCGGGATTGGGCGGCGCTAAAATGGCTTTGGCCATCGCGGTGAAATATGCCTTGAAAAGAAGACAGTTCAATGACAGCATCAAAATGCAGGAAGATCTGTTGATGGATTACCCTACGCACCAATTGCGCTTGACCCCATTGGTGGCTGCCGCCTACGTATACCATGTTACCCTGGATAAAATGATGGAAAGTTATTGCGATACATCCCAGCCCGACAAAAGGGAGGTTGAGACCCAGGTAGCAGGCTTGAAGGCCATCATCACCTGGTATGCCAACAGTGCGATTCAAGAATGCAGGGAGGCTTGTGGCGGCAAAGGATATCTCATTGAAAACAGGATTGCCGACCTCAAGGGCGATGTCGATATCTTTACCACTTTTGAAGGGGATAACAATGTGCTGTTGTTATTGGCCGCCAAAGGGGTATTGTCTGACTTCAAAGCGGAATTCAATAGTGCCGGATTCACTTCGGTTTTGAAATTATTGAGTACCCAGATAGCGGATCGGCTCACCGCCATCAATCCGGTGTATGCCAATAAGGTAGACCCAGAGCATCTTTATAATCCAAAATTCCATCAACATGCCTTTGATTACAGGACGCGAAGATTGACTTTTTCCTTGGCGATGCGGATTCGGGATTATGTAAAAAAGGGAATGCCATCGTACCAGGCCTTTCTAAAGGTGCAAACCCACTTGCTCGTGCTCGGCAAAGCCTATAGCGTTGAATTGGCCAATCGCACATTTTCCGATTTTACGGCAACGATCTCTGATGAAAAGAACAGACTGTTGTTCCAAAAACTGGGGACCTTATATGCCTTGCATCAAATTCGCCTCGATGCTTCCTGGTATATGGAACAAGGGTATATCGGCAACACCAAATCCAAGGCGATACGACAAAGGGTAGAGCGGCTCAGTACCGAATTGAGACCACATATAGGGGTTTTGGTTGCCGGTTTTGGTATTCCTGATGCCTGCTTGACCGCACCCATCGGACAGTAGTTCATTCCTCTTTGTGCAGTTCCGACTTATTCAGAAATTCGGTAATGGTGATCCTGGGATTGCCGTAAAGAAACGTTTGGGAAGCTCCTTGGGAGGAAAGATCAAGATTGTCCCGGGCAAAAATTTCGGCACGGGGGGATTCTTGTAAATTGATCTTAACGTTCACCGCTTCGAACTTTACGGCATTTAATTTGGCATCGTTAAAAAGGTTGGCGGTGAGCAGTTCGGTTGCCCCTTCAATTCTAGCAGAAGCGTTTTGAGCCATATCGATGGAAGTACTGCTGTTCAACGAGTATATTCGAACATCTGACCTGTCCTTCAA
>JBATHI010000500.1:0-4019 GCA_049666645.1 Flavobacteriaceae bacterium
ATCTGCTGCGAGCGCCGGTGCCGTGACCCAATTGTTGCTCCCTAAAAACTGCGCATCTTTTTGCGGTACTGCATCGTTGAGGCTTCTGAAAACAACCTTGTGGGCCGCTTCGGTACGGAATTCCGGGAGCACATCTTCGGGTTGGAACACCAAAGGATCTCGATAGGCATTGTAGAGCGCCAATATATCTTGGGATAGCAGCGATCCATCGATTGCGGAATCGAGAGCCATATTGGGGTCCTTGGGATGGAACCAGGAATATTCCTTTACCTTGTCTACGCCCAACTGAACCACAGCCCTGCCATAATCAAGTTCTTCGGTAAGATTTCCCAAAAGGCCCTGATGCCTGGAAACAATGACTTCGGGCGTCCACTTTTGGGGTTTGATGCCCAAAGCCTTGAACGGGAGGGGCAGAAGATCCGGATTTTCAAGTGCCCTCTCGATATAGGCGTTCACCCCATCGGTATAGGCCGTAATGATCTCGATCCCATCGCGATGGTAGTGCTTCATCTCCGTTTCCATATCGCCCCTGAACTGGAACAGGCGGGTACCGATGTCGCGCTGCAACTCCCGCGGCCCCAATAGTTCCGCAACGGTCCCGGTGGCCTGCCTTCTCCAAATTTCAAATTGAAAGAGCCGATCTTTTGCCGCACAATACCCTTGGGCGAAAAACAGGTCGCGCTGGTTGTTCGCATAAATGTGGTTGATCCCTGCCGCATCCCGGATTACGGAAACCTCGTCTGTTAGTCCATTTACGACGAGCCTTGTTTCTTCCTTTTTGTTTTCCTTACAGGCCAGGAGCAGCAAAAAGGCCACGCCTAAAACGATAGGGAATTTCCTTTTTGGGTGGTAGAAGATTTTCATGGTGGTTAAGGGTGATTCATAGTGGTTTGTACAAAAGGTACCTGGGAGTGAAAAAAACCGATAGAACGGCGGCTTGTGGTTTAAAACGGAAATCCTTGTCAGACCCGGTTCATTCCAAATTACCTTTCAATCCTGAAGTTCTGAAGTTTAATGTCGTCAAGACCCTTGTCATCAAAAGGATATTCGAGATGGTTCTGGATATTATAGAGTGAAATCAAAACAAATTCGGTCAGGACCACGATAAAATAGGCAACCAAAGGGGTCGTGTCAGGACCAATATCGTGTATGATCGACGGAGCGTAAATAATCGGGAATATATAGATGAACATTTTGCAGTAAGACTTCAGACTGATCGGCGTCCTATGGGCATGGATCGCGTACAGATTTTCTACGGCCTCATGCAGATCCTTCATATACCTGAAAGTTTTCTCCCTTAAGCCCCTCGAAATCAACAATTCCTCTTGGGTGATAAAATCATAGATCTTGTTCAAACTCTCATCGAGTTCTTTGGTGGAGCAACCCTTTATTGACAGATGCTTCATCAGTTCCTCGTCTATTAAGGCCAAAATTTTTAAGAATTCATCTTTGTGCTCCTGGTTCAGACCCTGGTTGCCCATAATGAAGTAATGCAAAGTCTTTAAGGCGCTCCGATAATCGCTCAGATGCTCCAAAGCTTTCTCCCTGCGCCTGAACGATCCGCGTATGGTGAATACCAAAGGAAAAATGATGGCAATACTGATCAAGGTAAGGTCAATATTGAAGTCGAAGTTATATTCGTAACAGAGATAGGTTACCGTTATGGCTATAAAGAGCGTTAGAAGTGTTCTAAAGTTTAGTATGGAAAGATAGTCGTTGATCTTGATATTTTTTATATATTGTTAAATCTAGATACAATTTTATGAAAAAGCAAGGGAAATTTATTCTGTTATTGTCATGTGTTTTTCTTTACTTCAATACACACGCCCAAAGTGAGCCCGATTCAAAACCGAAAGCCCCGGTTACCAAGCTTTTCATGAATACGGCCATTTTGCCCATAAAAGTAGCCTATTCGAACAAGGATCTCGACAGAAAAACCAATGACAGCACCTATATCGATTCAGAGATGGGCTACCAGGACGAAGACGGAACTTGGAAGAACCTGGCAGTACAATTGAGGGCCAGGGGGCTGTTCAGAAGGAAGAACTGTTATTTCCCGCCCGTGAAGATCAAGATCAAGAAGTCAGTTGCCAAGGGCACCCTGTTTGAAGACAATAAAAGACTAAAATTGGTATTGCCCTGTTTGCAACAAAAGCAAGCCAACGATAATGTCGTTAAGGAATACATGGGCTACAAGCTTTATGAAATCATTTCCCCTTACCACTTCAAGACCAGAATGGTCGACGTAGATTTTACCGAAAGCCGTGGCAAGAATTTTAATAACCACCAACTCAAAGGTATCTTGATCGAAGATGACGATTTGGTCGCGGACCGGTTCAATGGAAAGGTCATGGAACGGTCGGTACATCCTTTGCAACAGGATGACAAAACGTCGGTGCAAAATGCCTTTTTTCAGTTCATGATCGGCAACACCGATTTCTCAACGGCGTTCCAACACAATCAAAAACTATTGTTCATCGATAAAAGCACGATTACCCTCCCCTATGATTTCGACATGTCTGGTCTGGTAGATGCCAGTTATGCCATGGTATCGGGCACTGAAGACCAAACCATGGGCATTACCAGTGTGAAACAACGGGTGTATCGGGGATTTAAGAGGGATATGTCGGTGATCAACGCGGTGAGACAGGAATATCTCGACCATAAAGCAGAAATGATGGCAGCCATTGACGCTTTAAAACCAAATTTTGATAACCCGGATGATTTTAGCGAGGCCAAAGCATACATCTCCAGCTTCTTTGACCTGATTGCCGACAACAATAAATTTAAATCCGAGATCGTAGACCGGTTAAGAACCAAATAACTTACCCATCGGCAGAAAACCGCAGGCATAACGATCGGGTTTTACTTTCTGCTCGGCGGAAATATTTCCTCCAAAGGTTGCCCGATTGAACCGCTCGGCAACTGTAGATCAAGGAACATGGCCAAGCTCGGAGCGATATCGGTAGTTGAGACATTTCGCACCGAAGACCCCTTGGGTATCCCCGCTCCGAACCACAACATGGGCACGTGCCGATCGTAACCATAACCCGTGCCATGCGTGGTGCCCTTCACCCTTGAAATGGGGAGATCGGAATTTGCATTTTGGACAAGGCCGGGATCATAGGTCAAAAGGATGTCGCCCGATCTTCTGGGAAGAAACCCGTTCTGCAACAAATCGTTCAATCCTTTCCCATAATCAAAATTCTGCAAATTATGGGCTGTCAAGGCGCTGTGGATGCCTTCAAGGCCCATCAAAAAATCGGCAATTTCCTGCTGGACGGTGTTTAAATCCAATTTGCGGTCGGAAATCACTGTGCGGTTCAAATAGATTTGGTCTTCCGCATAATATTCGATCCAAGGCTGCGTGCCATATTTGTTGTTCAAGTAGTTTGCCAGGGCATAAGTATAGCGCTTCACCCGTGCTATGCCTGAGGGTAGTTTGTTGTTTTCCAGATAGGAGGCCACCGGCATCACCCCATGGTCGGAAGTCAAGAAAAGCACATATTGGCCCTGACCTACCTGTTGATCCAAAAAATTCAATAGATTTTCGACCTCTTTGTCCAGTCTCAGGTAGATATCCTGCATTTCAACGGCCTGTGGACCAAAGGTATGCCCGACAACATCGGTCACCGAAAAACTGATGTTAATCATATCGGTCACCTCATCGGCACCCAGTTTTTCGTTCGTAATGGCCTGCTGGGCAAATTCGTTCAAGATGGTATTGCCGTCGGGTGAAACCAGCAGCAGTTGGTACTCCGTGCCGCTTTCCGTGTATTTTTCCCGCATCGCCTTAAAATCATATGGAAAAGTTGGGGTAGGCTTGCCCCCCAACGAAGGTTCGTAAGCGTTGTTGTCGGCTTCGCTCTCCACATAATCGGCAATGGGAAACAGGGTACTCCATGTTTTGTTCAGATATTGGTTGGCTTTATCCTGTTGGTTGAAAGCCGTAACCCAATTGGGCAATTCCTGCATATAATAGCCACTGCTCACAAAATAACCGGGACTGGTATCAACAT
>JBATHI010000501.1:0-6818 GCA_049666645.1 Flavobacteriaceae bacterium
CTCTAAATGTAAGGTTTCACTGGCCGTTCCGAAATCGGTCAGATACCAATCGATACAGGATTTACAGGGGAAACGTATCGCCACTTCATATCCCAATACGGTACAACAATATTTAAAAGCAAAAGGCGTGTCGGCCGAATTGCACATCATCAATGGTTCGGTAGAGATTGCCCCCAATATAGGCCTTGCCGATGCAATTTGCGATATTGTTTCAAGTGGCAGCACCCTTTTTAAAAACAACCTCAAAGAGGTAGAGGTAATGCTCACCAGTGAGGCTGTTTTGGCGGTTTCTCCAAAAATTACTGAGGAAAGAAGAAAGATCCTTTCAAAATTACAGTTCAGGATCAAGTCGGTCTTACAAGCAAGACAGTCGAAATACATCTTGCTCAACGCCCCCAACGATAAATTGGATGGAATTTTGAAATTGCTTCCCGGCATGAGAAGTCCAACGGTATTGCCCTTGGCAGAAGAAGGATGGAGCTCGGTGCACACAGTACTCAATAAAGATAAGTTTTGGGAAGTGATCGATGAACTGAAGGAAGCTGGGGCCGAAGGAATCTTGGTATGTCCAATCGAAAAAATGGTCTTGTAATGAAAAAGTTTTTCAACCCTCCAAGAAAAGACTGGTTTAAGTTGCTTAAACGGCCTACACAAACCCTTGACGAATTGGAGTCTATGGTAGAGGCCATATTCAGGGAAGTACAACAAACCGGCGATAGGGCCCTAAAGCAGTATACCAAAAAATTCGACGGTGTTCTTTTGGATGATTTTAGGGTGCCCGGTACTGCCTTCGAAAATGCGAATAAAATTGTACCCGAGCCATTACAAAGGGCCATACGCTTGGCGAAAAACAATATCGAGGCCTTCCATAAGGCCCAAAAGACAGCTCGGATCGAATTGGACACCATGGAAGGGGTACGCTGCTGGCAAGAAAAACGTCCGATCCAGAAAGTCGGTCTGTATATTCCCGGAGGTACCGCACCTTTGTTCTCAACCATTTTAATGTTGGCCATTCCGGCCAAAATTGCCGGTTGCCGGGAAATTGTGCTTTGTACGCCCCCAGATCGGGAGGGCAACATTGATCCCGCCATTCTTTTTACCGCAGCGTTATGCGGCGTGACCCGAATATTTAAGCTGGGCGGTATTCAGGCCATTGCCGGGATGACATTCGGATCCGCAACGATTCCAAAAGTGTACAAAATATTTGGCCCTGGCAACCAATACGTCACCGTGGCCAAACAAATCGCTACCAAATTTGGGGTGGCCATTGACATGCCGGCCGGCCCCAGTGAATTATTGGTCGTGGCCGATAATACCGCCAATGCGTCCTATGTGGCCTCCGACCTGTTGAGCCAGGCAGAACACGGCGCAGACAGCCAGGTTGTCTTGGTTACCACCTCAAAACAACTCATAGATAAGGTGGAGCGGGAAATCGACGCGCAGATCAGGTTGCTGCCAAGAATGTCGATTGCCCAAAAGGCTATGGAAAATAGTAAATTGATCTATTTGGAAAACGATGTCGATGCCATCGATTTGATCAATGAGTATGGGCCGGAACACTATATCATCTGTGTGGGAAACGAGGAGTTTTACCTAAAACACATTCAGAATGCCGGATCGGTCTTCATCGGAAACTTTACGCCCGAAAGCGCGGGGGATTATGCCTCTGGGACCAATCATACCCTTCCTACGAATGGCTATGCAAAACAGTATAGCGGGGTAAATTTGGACAGTTTTATGAAAAGCATGACATTCCAGAAAATCACTGAAGGCGGATTGCTCAAAATAGGAACGGCTATTGAGATCATGGCGGAGGCAGAGGGCCTGCAGGCCCATAAAAATGCAGTGACCTTACGACTTAAAGACATTAATAAATGAAAGGTTTTGATATAAACTTGATTGTACGTGATAATGTGAAGGGTTTAAAACCCTATTCTTCGGCACGCGACGAATATGTGGCCAACGGAACGGAGATGGTGTTTTTAGACGCCAACGAAAATCCTTTTGATAATGGCGTGAACCGTTATCCAGATCCACAACAGCGGAATTTGAAATCGGTCTTGGCCTTACGACTTGGCATCGGTATCGACCAACTGCTCTTGGGCAACGGTAGCGATGAAGTTTTGGATCTATTGTTCCGTGCCTTTTGCGAACCCAAGACAGACAACGTGATTACTTTGCCACCTACCTATGGAATGTACCAGGTTTTGGCGGGAATCAACAATATCGAAAACCGAGAGGTGGTTTTGAGCCGGGATTTCCAGCCCGATGTGGACCAAATTTTAAAAACGATCGATAACCATACCAAACTAATATTCATCTGTTCCCCCAATAATCCAACGGCAAACAGTTTTGATGCCGTCAAAATCGAAGCGTTGTTGAACAATTTCAAAGGGTTGGTGGTCATTGATGAGGCCTATATCGATTTTGCCCCCAATGAAAGTTGGATATTGCGATTGGCCGATTTTCCCAATCTGGTCGTAGCCCAGACCTTATCCAAAGCCTATGGGCTGGCAGGGATTCGTCTGGGAATATGTGCGGCTTCCCCAGAGATCATCAAAGTGCTCAACAAGATCAAACCCCCATACAATGTCAACGAACTCACCCAGCAACGTGCTCTGGATCGGATTGCCAAAACGGAATTGGTCAAAGCTGAAGTAGCTGAATTATTGCAACAACGTACCCTTTTGGAATCTGTATTGCGGCAATTGCGCTTTGTGGAACATGTCTACCCGTCAGATTCCAATTTCATCCTGGTCAAAGTAGACGATGCCGAAAAACGTTATCAACAATTGTTGCAAAAGGGAATTGTGGTAAGAAATCGGTCATCACAGCCCCTTTGCTCGAATTCCCTTCGTTTTACGGTAGGCACGCCGGAAGAAAATATAAAATTGAAAGCAGTTTTAAAATCCATAGACAATGAATAGCACCAACAACAAAAAACGCGTCTTGTTCATCGATCGCGATGGTACCATGGTCAGGGAACCCCAGGACGAGCAGGTAGATGCCTTTGATAAAATAGATTTTTATCCGAAGGTGCTCACGTTCTTGGGGAAAATTGCCAAGGAACTCGATTTTGAATTGGTAATGGTGACCAATCAGGACGGATTGGGAACGGCCTCCCACCCAGAGGCTGCTTTTTGGCCCGTGCATAATTTCATACTCAAGGTATTTGAAAACGAAGGGGTGGTTTTCGATAATGTTTTGATCGATAAAACCTATCCGCATGAAAATGCCCCTACCCGTAAACCTGGTACCGCACTGTTGACCGAGTATTTCTCAACGGATTACGATTTGGCAAATTCATTCGTGATCGGCGATCGTTTGACCGATATGGAGCTGGCCAAAAATCTTGGTGCCAAGGGCATTTTTATTAACGACAATACCAATTTGGGCACCAAGGAAATTACGGTTAAACGGGAAGCACTCGATGCTTATATCGGGCTTGAAAGCAATGATTGGGAAAGCATCTACAACTTTTTAAAATTGAAGGGCAGATCGGCCCAAATTCACCGTAAAACCAACGAAACCGATATCCTGATCGAATTGAACCTGGATGGCACCGGGAAAAGCAAAATTGAAACGGGCCTAGCTTTCTTTGACCATATGTTGGACCAATTGGCCCGTCATGGACAAATGGACCTGAAGATCAAGGTAAACGGGGACTTGGAGGTTGATGAACACCATACCATAGAGGATACGGCAATTGCACTGGGGGAGGTAGTTCGGCAGGCACTGGGCGATAAAATGGGCATTGAACGTTATGGTTTCTGTTTGCCGATGGACGATTGTCTGGCCCAGGTGGCCATCGACTTTGGCGGGCGCAATTGGCTGGTTTGGGATGCGGAATTCAAACGGGAGATGATTGGGCAAATGCCCACTGAGATGTTTTACCATTTCTTTAAATCGTTTACCGATGGGGCCAAGGCCAATTTGAACATTAAAGCGGAAGGCACCAATGAACACCATAAAATAGAGGCAATATTCAAGGCCTTTGCAAAATCGATCAAAATGGCGGTAAAGCGCGATGTTGAAAAAATGGTGTTGCCGTCAACCAAAGGAATATTATGAATATCGTGATCATAAATTATGGTGCGGGAAATATCCAAAGCATCAAGTTTGCCATAGAACGACTTGGCTATAGCGCAATATTGAGCGACAGCGATCAAGAAATCGGGGCAGCCGACAAAGTCATTTTTCCCGGGGTTGGCGAGGCGGGAACCGCTATGGCAAAACTTATGATGAGTGGGTTGGATAAACAGATCCCAAAGCTTCGGCAGCCCGTATTGGGCATTTGTCTGGGGATGCAGCTCATGTGCCATTCCTCGGCAGAAGGCGATACCAAGGGATTGGGAATCTTTGATGTGGATGTGGTGAAATTTTCGAACCAAGTTAAGGTTCCACAAATAGGATGGAACCAGATTGAAAATCTAAAAACGCCGTTGTTCAATGGCATAGCCGAAAAAGAACATATCTATTTGGTGCACAGTTTTTATGCGCCGATATGCAAGGACACCATCGCTGAATCGGAATATGGTTTAAGGTATAGCGCGGCATTGGGAAAGGATAATTTTTATGGAACCCAGTTCCATCCTGAAAAGAGCAGTACCGTAGGCTCCCAAATACTTCGTAATTTTTTGGAAATGTGATGGGAAAAGAATTTCGAATTACGACTCACCGATCTGAAATGCATATCCGAATGATCCATGAATTTCTATCATACCGGGCTTATTGGGCAAAAGGACGTGATAAAGCAGCTGTCATCAAATCGATGGAAAATTCGATCTGTTTCGGTCTGTTCGATGGGAAGAACCGGCAACTTGCCTTTGCCAGGGTAGTTACAGACTATGTGGTTTTCGCTTGGCTCATGGACTTCTTCGTGGTGGAAGATTTTCGCGGACAAGGTTCGGGCAAAAAATTGTTGCAGTATATTGTAGAAATGCCCGAATTGCAGCATATCAATGGCATCGGATTGCGCACTAACGACGCCCATTGATTTTACGAAGCATTTGGATTTAATCGGAATGAGCAACCGGAAACTTGGATGATAAGAAACAAAAAAACAGCATGAGAATCATACCGGCCATCGATATCATTGACGGGAAATGTGTCCGCTTGTCAAAAGGGGATTATGCCACCAAAAAGATTTATAATGAAAATCCGCTGGAAGTGGCCAAGGCTTTTGAGGCCCATGGCATGAAGTACCTGCATCTGGTCGATTTGGACGGTGCAAAGTCGCAGCATATCGTAAATCATAAGATTCTGGCACAGATTGCATCCAAGACGGAACTATCCATCGATTTTGGCGGTGGACTTAAAACCCAGCAAGACCTGCACATTGCTTTTGAAAATGGAGCAAGTCAAATCACCGGTGGCAGTATCGCCGTGAAGGATGAACGGTTGTTCACGGAGTGGATCGGAATCTATGGTGCTCAGAAAATAATCCTGGGAGCGGATGCTTTGGACGAAAAAGTGGCGGTTTCCGGATGGCAGGAGGAATCACAAGAAGCACTATTGCCATTTATCAAAAAATACCTGGGCCTTGGCATAAAGTATGTCATATGCACGGATATCGGCAAGGACGGCATGCTTCAAGGTCCTTCCTTCGATTTATATCAAAAGATTGTCAAGGAAACATTGCCTTACAAAAAGGGTGCAACACAAAAGGGCAGGTCGGAAGAAAAGGCCGCATCGCTGCATCTTATTGCCAGCGGTGGCATCGCCACTTTTGAAGACCTGCCGCGTTTGGCGGCCATAGGCTGCGAGGGGGCCATTATTGGAAAGGCCATTTATGAGAATAAGATCAGTATGAAACAGTTGCAACAATTTATCGAAGCGCATGAAAGTTAAGGTTGATATAGTCGTCCAAGAATGTATCGAACAATCGATTTTTAGGATGGATGAAAGCATGCGTATGATCAATATTGCATTGGCAGAATTGGGTCCGGAGGAACTTTGGAAAAAACCCAACGCCGCTTCGAACAGCATAGGCAATCTTTTGATGCACCTGAACGGGAACATCACCCAATATGTCATTTCCTCCTTGGGGGAAACCAAGGATGTTCGACAGCGCGATTTGGAATTTTCAACCAACAACCAGCCAGAGAGGAAAGTATTGATCTCCAATTTGGAGCAAACCGTTCAGACGGCAAAAGCGATAATGGCAACCGCCACGGCTGAGCAGTTGTTGAAAAAACGAAAGGTCCAAGGGTTCGATCTTACCGGAATAGGTATTATTATCCATGTGGTGGAGCATCTTTCGTACCATACCGGACAAATTGCTTTTTGGGTGAAACAGTTAAAAAACAAAGACCTGAAATTTTATGGAGGCATCGACCTATCCGTTAAAAACCAAGATTGATATGCTCACAAAACGAATCATCCCATGCCTTGACATCAAAAACGGCCGCACTGTGAAAGGCGTGAACTTTTTGGAGCTGCGCGATGCGGGCGACCCGGTGGAACTTGCACAACGGTATGCTTCGGACGGGGCCGACGAATTGGTGTTCCTCGACATATCGGCAACGGAGGAAAAACGGAAAACATTGGCCGATCTGGTATATCATGTGGCCGAAAAGGTAAATATTCCATTTACCGTAGGAGGTGGGATTTCCTCGGTGGGCGATGTAGATATTTTACTCCACAATGGCGCCGATAAAGTCTCGATCAATTCATCCGCGGTAAAAAATCCCGAGTTGATCAATGAGCTGGTCGCCAAATTCGGTTCACAGTGCATCGTAGTGGCCATAGATGCCAAATTGGTCGGCGGCAAATGGAAAGTGCATCTGGTAGGGGGGAAGGTGCCCACAGAGCTCGAT
>JBATHI010000502.1:0-2152 GCA_049666645.1 Flavobacteriaceae bacterium
CTAAACCGGAAGGATGGATCTCCCCGGAAAAAGGAGCAAGTGAACTAGGCAGCGGCCCAGAGATCAAGTTTGGATCCGTTTCTTCATTTCCTCGACAATATTATAGGCCGCGGGGCAGATGGCAACGTTTTTGAGGGTGAGGTCACCGATCTTTTCGAATTTCTTCCTGTCGGTATGGGGGAATTCACGGCAGGCCTTCGGCCGAACCTCGTAGATGGAGCAATAATTATCGTTTCCCAAAAAAGTACAGGGCAGTCGCTGCAAAACGAAGTCGTTATCTTCATCTATCCGAAGGTAGGTCTCGATAAATCGTTGCGGTTTCAGACGAAAGTGTTTTGCGATACGCTCAATATCGGCAGGGGTGAACAGCGGTCCGGTGGTCTTACAGCAGTTGGCGCATTTGAGGCAGTCGGTTCGTTCAAATTCTGCCACATGGAGTTCCCGCATGGTAAGGTCCAAATCCTTGGGAGGCCTCTTTTTGAGACTGGTGAAGAATTTTCTGTTTTCGGTATGTTTTTCCCTGGCCCTGGCAGGCAGCTGACGTACAATTTCATCCATGGGTTCATTTCAAATTGAAAGGGGGCCTCCCCCTGTTGGGTTCCAAAGGTATTCGATAATTGGAATTATCAAAAATAGGTACATGAAATGTGCCCTTCTCAAAAAAGTGTACGCGGAATAATATTTGAGCGGGAAAAATGCCACATTTGCAGTTCAATATGCATATCAATGGGCACCGATATCATGGGCACGGCATTATTGGATTATCAAAACGGTGCGTATACCGATGATTTGATAACGGTGTCTTCCCTGGATGAAGAGGATAGGATTCCCTTGCCCTATCTGTTTCGCGATTGGGGCCAAATGCCGCTCTTGGAACAAAAGGCCCTGGCCTTGTGCAAAGGTACCGTGCTCGATATCGGTTGTGCAGCCGGCAGCCATAGTCTTTATTTGCAACAGGGCGGATTTGAGGTTTTTGCCCTCGACCATTCCCCGGGCGCCATGGAAACCTGTCGCAGGAGGGGCGTCAAAAATTCGGTGCAGGCCAACATTCTTCAATACCGGGAACGCAAATTCGATACCTTATTGATGCTGATGAACGGTATAGGAATCGCTGAAAAATTGAAAAAACTAGGCCCTTTTCTGGAACATTTGAAATCGCTTTTAAACCCAAACGGACAAATTTTGTTGGATTCAAGCGATATTATTTATATGTTCGATCAGGATGACGATGGGGGATATTGGGTACCGGATAACGGTAGATATTATGGTGAAGTCACCTACACCATGGCGTATAAAGGAGTTTGGAGCAAGCCCTTTTCTTGGCTTTACCTCGATTTCCAACGTTTGAAGGAGATTGTCGAAGCCCATGATATGAGTTGTGAACTTGTAATTTCCGGATCCCATTACGACTATTTGGCAAGATTGGGATTGCCCCAATGAAAACAGGTATGGTTTTTGTGCCATCCCTAAAAACATAAAAATTCAATGATGATGGGTAGATATTGTTCGCGCTTCCTCTTGTTGGTTACCTTTTTGTTGTTTGGCTGTTCCAACAATTCCGATGAGCCCGTAGTGCCTCCAAAACCGATCGACAAATCGGCCAATCTGCTGGGTACGGGTGATTCGGCCAATGATATCCTCTCGAACGACAACTTCAGCACCTTGCTTGTCGAAATCGCTTTTGTTACGGGATTCAGGCCCACGGCCGAGGCCATGGATAATTTTGTGGATTACCTGAGGCTGCATACCTTCAAGGATAACGTTCAAATGGTCTACACCGAACTGCCTTCCCCCAAGGAGGAAACGCTTACCCTGCAGGAGATAGCGGAGTTGGAAAGCGACAACAGAACGGCCTATAACAGCGGGGATACCCTGGCCATATATATCTACTTTGCCGACGCCCCCTCCGATGATGACGATGAAACTGAGGGTTTGGTGACCTTGGGGGCCGTCTACCGAAATACCTCGATGATTGTACATGAGGTCACGGTGAGGAAATTGGCCGCACAAAGTCCGTTGATCACCAACGCCGATGTGGAAACGGCCACTTTGAACCATGAATTCGGGCATCTGTTCGGCTTGGTGAACCTGGGAACCGAGATGCAAAGCGAACACGAAGATTCCGAAGCCGTGAACCATTGCAACGTAACGG
>JBATHI010000503.1:0-17445 GCA_049666645.1 Flavobacteriaceae bacterium
TTTCCCTTCTTATTGGTGCTCACGTCGAGGTAGGCTTCATCCAGGGATAATGGCTCCACCAAATCGGTGTATTCATGGAAAATGGCCCTGATTTTTTTGGAAATTTCCTTGTAGCGATCAAATCGTGCCTTGACAAAGATAAGTTCAGGGCAGTTTTTTTGGGCCAAAAATCCGCTCATTGCACTTCGAACCCCATATTTCCTGGCCTCATAGCTAGCGGCCGAAACGACGCCACGCTTAGATCCGCCCCCAACGGCAATGGGTTTGCCGCGCAACTCCGGATGGTCGAGCTGCTCGACCGAAGCGTAGAAGGCATCCATATCGACATGGATTATTTTCCGAGTGGGCAAATCATTGGACATACACAAATTTAAGGCTTATCTTAGAAGGGTTTATTTTACATCGGAAACGTTTTTATGATCGAAATTGAAAGAAAATTCCTGGTTACTTCCGCTGACTATAGAAACATGGCACAACACAGCCATGGCATTTCACAGGGTTTTTTGAATACCGACCCCGAACGCACGGTAAGGATAAGGATCCAAAGCGATAAGGGCTTTCTGACCATAAAGGGCAAGTCGAACCTTTCGGGAACCACGCGTTATGAATGGGAATGCGAACTGCCCTTGTCAGAAGCGGAAAGTCTGATGGAACTTTGCGGGAAGGGCGTCATAGAAAAGGTCAGGTATATTGTACCATATGGAAAACACATTTTTGAAATAGACGAATTCCTTGGAGCCAACCAAGGGCTGGTGATTGCGGAAGTGGAGCTTCAAAATGAAAACGAAGCCTTTGAAAAACCCGACTGGTTGGGGCAGGAAGTTACCGGCAATATCAGGTATTACAATTCTTATTTGATCAATAACCCCTTCAATTTATGGAAACCATGAAATTTATACCGGTTTTAGTCATACTTCTAGTGACTTTGGGATGCCAAGAAGGGAATCGGAAGGAAATCGTAGGCCCCGAAGTGGAACCCCTCCGAAAAGTGAAATCAACCAACGAAATCAGAGAAGCTTTGGAAGCCAAAGGTTTTCAAACCTTCGACTATGTTGACAAAGCCAGCAAAGACACCATTTTGATGCAGCAATATGTCATCGTATGTCTAAAGCGCGGCCCGATCCGTTCAGGTAGTAAAGCGGAAGCGGATAGTTTGCAGCAATTACATCTTGCCCATTTAGGCAGGATGTACAATGAGGGATTTGCGGATATCTCGGGCCCCTTCGGAGACGACGGTGAAATCCGGGGCATTACCATTTATAACACGCCTACCCAGGAATTGGCCGATAGCCTGGCCCATCTCGATCCCATGGTTCGATCGGGCCGATTGGTCATTGAAGTTCATCCCTGGTGGGCGGCAAAAGGTTTCCCTTTGCGGTAAATCTAAATAGATCTATTCTAGCAAAGGGACCTATTGTCATTTATTTCCATCCACCGCCAAGGGCACGGTAGAGCGAAATAACAGCCTGTAATTGGTTTAACCTGTTGTCGATGGCGTTGAGTTCAGCATTCAGCGCCGCCTGTCGGGCAGTCAATAGATCGAGATAGGTGCCAAAACCATTGTTCAACAAAAGTTCCGAGTTCGACTCCGCTTGCCTAAGGGCAGCGACTTCATTTTGACGGAATTCGAATTTTCGCGACTCGACCTGAAATCCATACATTGCATTCGAAACCTCCTGCCCGGCCACCAACAAGGTCTTCTTATAATTTAAAAAACTTTCTTCCTGCTGGGCCTTGGCAACCTCAAAACGGGTACGTATCTGCCTTTTGTTTAGGATGGGTTCGGTAAGACCCGCGATCAGGGTGGCAAAGAGCGATTTGGAACTGAACCATTTATCGAATTCCAAACTTTGGAATCCACTGTTCGCCGTAAGGGTGAGCGTTGGATAAAAATTGCTTCTGGCGACGTTGGTCAGCTCAAAAGCATTGGCAAAATTATATTCCGCGGCGATCACATCCGGCCGGTTGCCCAATAGGTAGGCAGGTATCCCCAAACCGAGTTCCGTTTTGATCCTTTGTTCGGCCAAAGTGGTTCGGTCTACCGTTTGTCCGGGTTTGCCCAAAAGAATACTGAACGCATTTTCAGCAATGAATATGGCCTGTTCCAAATCTACCAAAAATGCCTGTGCGTTATATAACTGGGCAGCCGTCTGGTCTGCGGCGACCTGGGTAACGTTGCCGGCATCCTTCAACGCTTTGATGGTTTCGAGGCTGCGCTTTCTATTTTCAATGGTCTTCAGGGTCACTTGATATTGGTCGTCCAATGCCAATAGCTGGAAGTAGGTGGCCGCAATTTCGGCAACAAGTCGGGTTTTCACGGCTTTGTGCGCTGCCATGCTCTCTAAAAAACTGGCTCGTGTGGCCCGTCGGTCACTTCTGATTTTGCCCCATACGTCTGCTTCCCAAGCGAGATTGGCCGAAAATTCGTACTGGTCGATGGCATTGTTGAAGAATGCACCGAATTGGCTGTTTCGCGATAACTCTTGATGTGTGAAGGTCGATCTTGCGCTTAAGGTCGGGAAATATCCCGCCTTGCCTTGTCGCATAAAGGCCTCCGCAGCAATAATCTGCTGGAGGGCGATACGGATGTCCAAATTGTTTTCAAGCGCCGCATCTATATGGCCCTTGAGCTTGGGATCGGTGAACAGTTCCGTCCATGATATATCTCCCATGGATAGGCTGTCATTCGATACGACATCGGTTCTGTACAGCTGTTCTATTTCTTCAACACTGGGCCGCTCATAATTTTTGGCCACAAAACAGGACTGGAGAAGGATCAAGACCAATGCGACCGGCAAGTACCTACAGTTCTTCATCATTTTATTGACTTTCTTCACTTTTGAGTGCCGCAACAGCTTGGGGAACACCGCTAATTTTTTCCTGTAGCCATTGGAAAACAACAAAGAGTACCGGGATTACAAAGACGCCCAAAACGGTCCCAAATAGCAATCCCCCTGCTGCACCTGTCCCGATAGACCGGTTGCCCTGTGCGCCGACCCCATTGGCCAGTACCAAGGGCAACAGCCCCAAAATAAATGCGAAGGAGGTCATCAGGATGGGCCGTAACCGCACTTTTGCCCCCTCCACCGCTGCTTGGGATAGGGAAAGTCCGTGTTTGCGCCTTTGTAAGGCAAATTCCACGATCAAGATCGCGTTCTTGGCCAATAGTCCGATAAGCATGATCAAGGCGATCTGGAAATAAATGTTGTTTTGAAGCCCGGAAATCAATGTGGAGAAATAAGCACCCGCCACACCAATGGGCAATGAAAATATCACGGCAAGGGGTATCAGGTAACTCTCGAATTGTGCCGAAAGCAGAAAATAGACAAAAAGGATGCTGAGGGCAAAAATGATGCCTGCCTGTCCGGAGGCTGCAATTTCCTCTCGGGTAATCCCCGAAAAGGCGATATCGAAATTTTCAGGCAATCCTTTTGCCGCGACCCTATTGACCGCATTAATGGCATCACCGGTGCTATAGCCCTCCGCGGTGGTCCCATTCACGGTGACTGCGTTGAACAAATTAAAACGGCTAATGGTCTGCGGGCCATAAACCCTTTCGAGACTCACGAATTGTGATACGGGTGCCATTTCCCCCGTGGTGCTCTTCACAAAAATACCGTTGAGGCTCAATGCATCTTTTCTATCCTCGGGAAGCGCTTGCACAAATACCCTGTACTGCTTGCCGAACCTGCTGAAATCGGAAGCAAAAAAGCCGCCGATGTAACCCTGGAGGGTCCTTAAAATCGCGTTCACCGTAAATCCTGCCTCCTTGGCCCTGGCAACATCAATATTGAGCTGCAACTGCGGAAAATCGGTGCTGAACGAATTGGAGGCAAAGGAGACTTCAGGCTGTTGGCCCAAGGTTTCAACAAATGCCGAGACGGTTTGGTCGAGTGTTTTCAGGTCACCTGAAGACCGATCCAAAATCCGCATTTCAAAACCATCCGCACTTCCAAAACCGGGAACACTCGGCGGGGTAAAGAACCGTATTTTGGCGTCACTGATGTTCGTGACCTTTTTGGTCATTTTGTTGATCAGGGAATCGATCGATGTTTCATCGGTTTTACGATCTTCAAAATTTTCCAGAATTAGAAAGCCCAAACCATAAGAACTTCCCGCACCGGAAAAAAAGTTTCTTCCGGCAACGATGGAGGCGGTGCGCACGCCCTCGATATCCTTCACTCTTTCGAATAGGTCTTTCATGACCTGAAAGGTACGATCGAGCGATGCCCCCGGCGGCAATTCAACATTGACGAAAATGACCCCCCTATCTTCCGAGGGTACGAAACCTGTCGGGATGGTCCGGTCTGCGATCACAATGCCTACCACCGCCAGGGCCAGGACCAAAAAGGTGACCCATTTATGTTTTAAAAGGAATCCCAGGGCATTGGTGTATTTATTTTTGGTGGCTTCAAAGGCGGTATTGAAAGCGATATAAAAGCGCTTCACCAAAGAATGGTTTTGGCCGGGCTTGGCTTCCTTAGGCGGTTTGAGAAAAATGGCACAGAGCGCCGGACTCAAGGTCAGGGCATTGAGTGCCGAAATCAAGATGGCAATGACCAAGGTCACGCCAAATTGTTCATAGAAGACGCCCGCCGGTCCTTGGATGAAAGTGATAGGTATGAATACAGCGGCCATCACCAAGGTAATCGAAACAATGGCCCCACTGATCTCGCCCATGGCAGTGATGGAGGCTTTCATTGGGTTTTTCTCTCCGCCCTCGAGCTTCACATACACGGCTTCCACTACCACGATGGCATCATCGACCACAATACCGATGGCCAAAATAAGGGCGAAAAGGGTCAATAGATTGATGGAATAGCCCAGCAGGTTAAGAAAAAAGAAGGTTCCTATAATCGATACCGGGACCGAAATCGCAGGGATCAGGGTTGATTTTAAATCCTGTAAAAAAATAAAGACCACCAAAAAAACCAGTAGGAAGGCCTCGATCAGGGTTACCTTTACCTTGTCGATGGAGGCGGTCAAAAACTTATTGGTGTCGTAATTGATCAGATAATCTATGCCTTCGGGAAAATCCTTTTTCAATGTTTCCAATCTCACATAAATTTCTTCTATGATTTCCTGCGCATTGGATCCAGGCGTTTGGAAAACCCCGAAACTCAGTCCGGGATTTCCTCTTGACAATGAAAGTGAAGAATACGAAAAGGCATCCAATTCAACCTTTGCGACATCCTTCAATTGTAGGAATTTGCCCTGACCCAGCGCTTTGATAAAAATATTTTCATATTCCTCGGCGGTCTTGTACCGTCCTTTGTATTTGATGACATATTCGAAAGATTCTCCCGCGTTTTGGCCCAAAGAACCCGCTGCCGCTTCCAGGCTCTGTTCGTTGATCGCGTTGATCACATCGGTGGTGGAAAGCCCGTAATTGGCCATTTTATTGGGATCTATCCAGATGCGCATGGAATAGTCCTTGCCCCCGAAAACGGTAATGGCGCCTACGCCTTTGACCCTGAGCAGTTCAGGTCTGACATTGATGTTCAGATAGTTTTGGATAAAAGTGTCATCATAGTCTTTATTGGTAGAAAACAGGGCAGCATAAAGCAGGGCGGAATTCTGCTGCTTGGCCGTGATGACGCCCACCCTGGTGACCTCGGACGGTAAGAGAGAATTGGCTCGCGCAACCCTGTTCTGAACATTCACCGCGGCGATATCCGGATCATAGCCCTGTTCAAAAAACACCTGGATCGAGGCACTGCCATCATTACTGGCGCTGGAGGTGATATAAGTCATACCCTCCACTCCGTTGATCTGTTCCTCTATGGGCACTATGACGCTTTCCAAAATGGTCTGGGCATTCGCCCCGGGAAAACTGGTGGTGACCTGCACGGTCGGCGGTGCAATATCCGGGTACTGCGTGATGGGCAATTCGGCAAGGCCCAGAATACCGAGCATTACGATGATGATCGAAATAACCGTGGAAAGTACCGGACGCTCAATAAAGGTCTTTAGCATGTTTAGGATTTAAAAAACAGGGTCGAAAGAATTGAGAATGCTATCCATCGGTATAGGTGATGGGGCAATTTTCGTGCCGGCACGTACCTTTCCGATGCCTATGCCCAGTATGATATCGCCTACCTCCACCCCTTGATCGAGGGCATATAGATTGTGGGCTTCCGCGATGATCGAAACGGCAGCGGGAACCAAGGTATCGGACTGTACCTTAAAAACAAATGTTTTTCCCTGCTGTTCATAGGTTGATAAAGTCGGGACAACGACCACTTCCTTAAAGATTTGGGGCAACAATACCTTCCCGCTACTGCCATTTCTGAGAAGGCCGCTTTCATTGTCAAAACGGGCCCTGAAGGTGATGGTACCGGTTTGTGGGTCGATGTCGCCTGCAATCGTTTCTATGGTTCCTTCCTGCGCAAATTCTACGCCATTGGCCATGATCAATTTTACTTTCGGGAGGTTTTTTATTTTTTCCTCCATGGTCTCACCTGGGGCTACAGTGATAAAATTGATAAAGTCTTTCTCATTCAGGGAGAAATAGGCATAGACCGTTTCTATGGAGGAAACCACGGTCAAAGGTCTTTGGTCCTGTGCACTAGCAAGCGCCCCTTTACGAAAATTAATGGAACCGACCACTCCATTGACCGCACTCTTGATATTGGAGTAACCGATATTCGCATTGACGCCATTGTAGGCACTTTGTGCCTGTGCCAACCTGGCCATCGCGGTTTCGAGCTGCACATTGCTAATGATTCCCTTGTCAACAAGAGGTTTTAGCTTATCTACTTCGACCTGTGCCGCCCTTACGTTCGCCTTGGCGGCGGCCGCATCCTGATCGAGCGATTGCGTTTCGATTCGAAACAGGGGTTGCCCAGTGGTCACCTGTTCGCCTTCTTTGACCAATACCGACTGGATATAGCCCGATATCTTGGGACGGACCTCACTGCTCACGGCACCTTCAAGGGTTGTGGGATAGGCTTTGTAAATGGTCACATCCCGTTTTTCAACAGTGAAAACGGGATAGGAAGCCACTTGTGTGCCCATTTGGGAATTACCGGCGCCATTTTGGCCCTCGCCGCACCCAAAGATCAATGCGGTGAGGCAGGCAACTATAATCAAGGGAATGGGGGCATGATCAGCCATATATGAATAATTTTGGTTGCCCTTTTTTGGGTCCATCGGAATACCTGTTTCAGGTTCAGGTGAAACACACGGTTCAAATGTGGCGAGGTTGGGCGGTAGAGATTTTATTGAGATGCTACGAAAATTTAAAAATACAATTGGTTAAGGCTCGATGGAACATGGAAAAGTTAATTGATTGTTAAATACACCTAGCGGTCAATTGGCCAGAACCCCTTCTTTTTCTATGATGGGGACATGGGTGAATGCCTGGGGATTGATGCTGTTCTTTTCGAACAAAAAACGTTTTTCATACAACTTCGCATCGGCATAAAAAGTAACGAAAAATTCATTTTTCAGCACAAGTACTTCCTCGGTCAACAGTTCGATCTTTTCATAAGATTTTGCCCCTACCAGCCCTATGCCGTGCCGCATGGTGGAGGTTTTTCTTTCTCCATCGAAGCCCACGGAGACCACCAAGACCATTTCAATGGGAGTACTTCGGTTGTTGATGATATAGGCAATCCAGTCTTTGGAGAGGAATTCGTCGTTCCATTCATTGACGATGGCAACGTATACTTCTTTCGCAATGGGTATTTCTATGTCTTTCTTCATTTCAGCTTGGGCATTTTTCCGTGCCAGGGCAACTTATTCCCATTCCTTTATTCCACAGGTCTTTTTGGCCAACCGTTTACAATGCGCTTCTGAACTGTTCCAAGAACCTGATATCGTTTTCGCTCAACAGCCTTATGTCTGAAATTTGGTGCAGCAATAGGGCAATACGATCGATACCCATTCCAAAGGCAAAACCGGAGTAGGTTTTCGAATCGATACCGCAATTATCGAGTACGTTGGGATCGACCATGCCACAGCCCATAATTTCAAGCCATCCGGTTCCCTTGGTCATCCGATAGTCGGTTTCCGTTTCAAGGCCCCAGTAAACATCCACCTCGGCACTGGGCTCGGTAAATGGAAAATAGGAGGGGCGCAACCTGATTTTCGATTTTCCAAAGAGTTCCGTCGTGAAAAATTGCAATGTATGTTTTAAATCTGCGAACGATACATCCTTGTCGATGTAGAGGCCTTCCACTTGGTGGAAAAAACAATGCGATCGGGCAGAGATGGCCTCGTTGCGGTACACCCTTCCCGGTGAAATCGTACGAATGGGGGGTTGGTTGTTTTCCATATACCTCACCTGCACCGATGAAGTGTGCGTACGCAGGAGGATATCTGGATCGGTCTGTATAAAAAAAGTATCCTGCATATCACGTGCAGGATGGTATTCCGGAAGGTTCAGGGCCGTAAAATTATGCCAATCGTCCTCAATTTCGGGCCCTTCCGAAACGTTGAACCCAATCCGGGAAAAAATCTCGATGATTTGGTTTTTTACGATGGATATGGGATGTCTTGATCCCAATGCCATGGGTTCCCCGGGCCGTGTAAGGTCACCATAAATGCCCTGTTCCACCACCTTGGTCTCCAAGCTGTCGTTCAAAGCGGTCACTTTTTCGGTGGCCAACTGTTTAAGGGTGTTCACGGCTTGACCGAACTCTTTTTTTTGATCTTTAGCCACCTCTTTAAAAGCCAAAAAGAATTCGTTCAGCACCCCTTTTTTACCCAAATATTTGATGCGAAAGGCCTCTACCGCTTCTTTGGAATCGGCCGTGAATCGCTCCACTTCCTCAATATGGTTCTTTATCTTATCGATCATGGCCCTCTACTTGTGGCGCAAATTTAAAATAATTTGAACTTCCACACCATTAAACTTTCCAAATCGTGGCAATGGGGCGCTATTTTTGGTATTCGTCGACAACGTTGTTTTTGATCCAGCCCAAACAATCTTCAAAGGTTTTGAATATATGCGCCTCGGGAATGAGATCGGGGACGATATCTACGCGCTCCATCATATAACGGGGCTGTTTTTGGACATCGACCAAGAGTACGTTTTTCTTTGATTTTTTAAGATCGATCAGCACATCCTCCATGGCGTACAGCCCGGATTGGTCCATATAGTGCATCAGATCCATACGTATGATTACGGTGAAAGCCGTAGGGGGGATCTGGCTTGCCAATGCCTGAAAATTGCTGGTAGACCCGAAGAACAAAGGCCCTTTTAAGTGTTTGATGAAGACTTCCTCCCTCAAGTTTTTTGGCAGACCGGCTTCATCGGTCCAGGATTGCTCCTTTTCCAGTGTTTTTACGTCGGATCGTTCAGCGGTAATGTCGCCCATTTTTTTCATGAACATCAACGAGGCAATGACCAGCCCAATGCCTACCGCATAGATCAAGTTCCAAAAAGTGGACAGTAATAGCACAATGACCATAATGATCACTTCTGAACTGACCTTCAAAGGGCCAAGGGTAATGTCTTTCGGTAAGCTTGGGATGGCCCGTAGCCCTTTATAATCCATAACGCTGATACCCACGGTGATCAGAATGCCCGCAAGAACTGCTGCCGGAATCTTTGAAGCCACAGGGCCCAGCGCCATTAGGATGAAGAGCAACAAAACGCCGGCAATCATGCCCGAAAGTTTGGTTTTACCGCCTGAATTGATGTTGACCACCGTACGAATGGTGGCACCGGCCCCTGGAAGTCCTGCAAATATCGCGGCGATACTGTTGCCGATACCCTGGCCCACCAATTCCTTGTTGGGTTGGTGCTTGGTTTTGGTCATGTTGTCGGCGACCACGGAGGTCAGCAAAGAATCGATGGCGCCCAGTAAGGCCAAGGTCAAGGAGGTAAAAATATAAGGAGCGATGGCACCCAACCTGAATTCCGTAAAAATTTCCAATCTGGGCAATGGCAGCCCTTCCGGAATCTTTTCGATGGCCCTGTAATCCAAACCAAAACCGTAGGCCACTCCCGATACCAGAAGGAGGGCCACCAAAGTGCTTGGGATAGTGGTCGTGATTTTCTTAAATCCAAAAATAATGATGATCGTGGCCATGGCAAGGGCCAATTCGAGCCAGTTGATGTTTTTCAGGCCTTTCGGCATTACTTTCACTGCTCCGATTACCCCGGAAGCATCGGAAGCCGCCAAGGTCTGTGCCTCACTCAAAATGGCGGCAACGGTGACTTCACCAGATCTTTTGACCGTTTCCTTAAAATCTTCAAGGACCAGGATACCTTCGCCGGCCTCTTCCCTTAAGATATTCTCCAGGATCATCTCCTCGGCCTGAGGCTTGAATTTTTCGATAAAGGCGGCATCTTCTTTGGGATAATAACCGATCGAGGGCAGAATTTGGGTGATGATGATGATCAACCCTATCGCGGTCATAAAACCCGACACCACTGGATAGGGGATATATCGAATATATTTTCCAATACCCAGCAGGCCAAGGGCTATCTGCATCAAACCTGCCAATAAAAAAACCGTTAATATGGCGGGAAGCGCCTTCTCCAAGCTTCCATCGTAAAGTGTTAAGATGCCTGCAATGATGACCATGCTTACCGCGGTCATCGGTGCGGTAGGTCCGGAAATCTGTGTATTTGTTCCCCCGAAAAGGGCCGCGAAGAAGCTGATGAATATGGCCCCGTAGAGTCCCGCACTGGGCCCCAATCCAGAACTTACCCCAAAGGCCAGGGCCAAGGGCAGCGCGACGATACCGGCGGTGATGCCCCCAAAAAGATCACCCTTAAAATTGGCGAACAGACCTTTCATGGTAGGTGAAGATAGTCTTTCTTAAGGTAAGAAAATGGTGATTAATCCAAATGATAAATCTCCATGATGTTTTTTAAGATCCCTTCAAAATCGATTTTCAGATCGATCAGTTTCCCGGAATGTACGTCGAACACCCAGCCGTGCACGGTGAGGTTCCTATCTCGATATGCCTTTTGAACCGCCGCGGTTTTAATAAGGTTCACACATTGCTCCTGTACGTTGAGTTCAACCAAGCGGTCGTACTTTTTTTCTTCGTCTTTAATGCCGCTAAGTTCATTTCTGTGGATGCGGTAAACATCACGGATATTGCGCAGCCAAGGGTTCAAAATGCCCAAATCGGCCGATTGCATGGCAGCTTTGACACCCCCGCAGGCATAATGGCCACAGACGACCACATGGTTGACCTTCAGATTGTTCACTGCATAATTGACGACCGACATCACGTTCAGGTCGATGCTGATGACCATGTTGGCGATGTTCCTGTGCACGAATACTTCCCCTGGGCCCAATCCCATCAGTTCTTCGGCGGTCACCCTACTGTCGGAACAGCCGATGTAAAGCAATTCCGGATTTTGGCCTTTGCCCAACTCATCGAAAAAACCCGGTTCTTTGGCCAGCTTTTCGGCAATCCATTTTTTGTTGTTCTCAAATACAAATTCCAAGTTCATCCTTATGTTTTTTATTGGGTTAGGTTTCCCTTCCATATCAGTGAAGGGTCTTTGCGTAATTTAAAAAATTCGATAAAACTGGGCGGATTTTCCACTATTCCTCGTTCCGAAATCAATTTGATATCGATATTGCGGTTCCTTGCCTTTTCAGAAAAATCCTGTAATATCTCAATGATATCATGGTCCAGATACCTGGTTTTACGAATATCAAGCTCAAGATACGAATCTTCCGGGAGTCCTTCCAATTCTTTAAGGATGGCACCTTTGTTGAAAAAGGTGACTTCCTCGGCGAGGGTCATCTTAATTTTGTGTTTGCCGTTGCTTTTGTCCTCGATATGCAAAAAGTGCGAATTCTGATAATTTTTGATCAATATCACCACAATGCCGACGCCCAAGCCAAGACCGATCCCGACAAGCAGGTCGGTAAAAACGATGCCGACCACAGTGACTGTAAAGGGCAAGAACTGTTTCCAGCCCAAATCGTACATTTTTTTGAAGAGGGCGGGTTTGGCCAATTTATAGCCTACGATCAATAAGATCGAAGCCAAGACCGATAACGGAATCATGTTCAACAACCGGGGAATCAATATCACCGAAATCAAGAGAAAGAAACCATGGAGGATTGTCGATAGCTTCGACTTCCCTCCCGACTGGATGTTAGCAGAACTCCTTACGATGACCTGTGTAATGGGCAGGCCGCCGATAAGCCCTGAAATCATATTGCCGGTACCTTGTGCCAAAAGCTCCCTGTTGGTCGGGGTGACCCGTTTGTCAGGATCGATCCTATCGGTGGCCTCCACGCACAACAAGGTTTCAAGGCTTGCCACCAGGGCAATGGTAAAGGCGGTGACCCAGATTTGGGGTTCGGTGATCGCCCCGAAGTTGGGAAAGCTGAACTGTTTAATGAAAGACGAGGCATCTTCCGGGATGGGCACACTGACCAAATGATCGGAAGAGATGCCCAATACAGCATTGCCCTTGGTAAATACATAAAACAGTATGCCCAATGCCACGGCGACCAAGGGCCCTTGTACCAACTGGAAGATTTTTCCTTTTTTGGAAAGGATCTTATCCCATAGCAGAAGAATGGCCAGCCCAAGCACGGCAACAATGGTAGCCCCCAAACTGATATTGTTCATCGCGTTTATGATTTCAGTGAAGGTATTATTGCCATCCACCTGGAAAAAAGCGAAATCCCCTTCAGGATCGACGTCATAGCCGAAAAAATGGGGAATCTGCTTTAAGATGATGATGATCCCAATTCCCGTGAGCATGCCTTTGATGACGGAAGAGGGGAAATAGTAACCGATCACCCCGGCCTTTAGCACTCCGAAAAGCAATTGAATGGCACCGCCAAGCACGACGGCCAATAAAAAATTTTGATACCCCCCCAAAGCGCCTATGGCGGTCAGTACTATGGCGGCCAGACCGGCGGCCGGGCCGCTTACCCCAACATGGGAACCGCTTAGGCTTCCCACCACGATACCCCCGATGATCCCTGCGATCAATCCGGAGAAAAGCGGCGCCCCGCTGGCCAGGGCAATACCCAAACAAAGGGGCAAGGCCACAAAAAAAACCACGATACTTGCAGGTAAGTCGTTCTTGATATAATTGAACATTTCAATAGGATTTTATCTTCAAAAATCTTGAAGGTAGGTTAGGTTTTTAAATGGTTATTTGTGGAATACTAGGAAACCGACTTTGGAGGGGGCCGAAATATTTCCAAAGTGTGGTTGGGATGACCCAACAAGTAAAAATCGGTCCGCGTTGATTTTTTGGAGCACGCCAATAGGCTAACAGCACTGGGGAAGGCATTGGAAATAAATTCGTCAGGTTGTAATTTTTTCACCTGCTCATGAGGTTCTTCCTCATTGAGGTTGTTGACGATCACGGGTTTTTCGATGAGAATCAAGGAAATCACGCTGGGGGCGCATACGGCAATGAGCCATGTCAACAAAAGCGTTATCCTGATCACTGTTCCCATATCAACAAATCCAGCAGCTAATATAAAGGTATTGCTATCAAAAATTTGTTAAGATATTCTAAAAATCCTTTAACAATTTAATACTTTCTTTTGGAACCCAACCTGTTTTGCCATCGGCAATGCTTATTTTGTGGTAGTCGTCCAAATCTTCCAAAACATTTACCTTGGCGCCCTCGTGCAACATAAATACCCCTTGGCTTCTATTGTTGGGTTCCGATTTGATTTCCACTTCGCTCGAAAACACAATGGCTGGTCTATCGTTTTGAAAAGCTTCGTACTGCAGGTACGCAAAAGCGGTAGTGGCCATCGAAAGCAACAGTGAGAGCATACTTAAGATAAAAGCGATCCTTTTTCTGGTCGCATATCTGAAGTAATAAAAGGCAATGTAAAGGCCAACGAAGAGCATCATGAACAGCACGGCGGTATAGGCCCACTGATCGAAGGAGAGCATTCCGGTAAGATTGCGGTAAAATGTTGAAAATCCCATCTCGGGCATGGGTTCGATGGCATCCAAGGTCATGTTCTGGGCGTAGGCAAGATTGTTCTTGATTTCGGCATCATTGGGAGTTAACAACAATGCTTTTTCATAATAATAGATGCTTGGCGCAATCTTGTTGAGTTTGTAGTACGAATTGCCCAAATTGTAATATAGTGCCGCAGAATGCTCTCCCTTCCCCAAAATATCGAGGTAGTCCCCGACAGCCTTGTCATAATTGCCTTCATTGTAGGCCTGGTTGGCCTGTTCGAAGAGGACATCGTTTTGTGCATGGGCACATACGGCCATAAAAAACATAAAAAGCATTATTATGGGCTTCACTTTTGCAATATTTTTTTTCATCTTTTCCCTCGGGCCTGCCAGTTTATTGAAAAATGCCATGGCCATCTTATAGTTGTTTGTCCATATTCGAAATCACCTCACTGGCCCTGTCATAATCTTGCTGCATCTGCACATTTGAAAATGGACTGTAGCGGGCCATTTCACAGTTTTTCAACAATCCGATGAAACCTTCACTTGTATGTTCATCTACCCGTTTTTGCAACAGCAGCGCCGTGATCTTGTCTTTGCTGAACTCTGAGGTCTCAATTTTTAATTTTGCCTTAAGATAATTGTGCAGTGCCTTTTCCAAGGCAATGTAAAAGGCTTCTTTGTTCCCAAGGACTTTTTTAGCGGTGGAGAGGTATTTTCTGGCCATTTTGTTGGCCCTTTTGATTTTCCTGCCCGCCACATCACTGGCAATGGCTTCTCGTTTTCTTCCCAGGACAATGCTGAGCGGAATCAATAGGATAGGCAATAGCCACCAAAGATAAAATGCCCTTGAACCAAAAAAGTGCTCTTCGCCAATAGCGCTTAGGTTGGGTTTCAATTTGATGAAACCGAACTGATTTCCTGTCGCGACCACACTCTGGCGATTGGGGGATCCGGGAATGGTGTTGGCCACATCCGTGTTGGCAGGACCGGAAAGCACGTTGATAATGATTTCGTCGGAGGTTATGGTATTATATTTCTCGGTTTGGGGGTTGAAGTAACTAAAGGCGATGGGAGGGATGGGATATTTTCCTTTAAAAGAGGGCACAATGGTGTAGTTATTGCCCACCTTTCCCTGTGCCCCCGTGAGCGTGGTGCGTACCGATTCTTCGAATTCGGGTTCGTAAACTTCCAGAGACCCGGGAAGGCTGGGCTCGGGCAATTGGAACAGTTTTAGGTTCCCCTTCCCACTGACTTCCACTTTTGCCTGAAACGATTCGGAAGCCTTCAGGTTATTTTTACTGGTCGTCACCGTAAAACCGAAGTCGCCTACCGCACCACCGAAATTCTCCGGTTTGCCCATTGTGGGCAAAGCCTTTACATCCAATGTTCGCCTTCCGGCAGATACCGTTTTGTTGGTCGAGGTGTACATCCTTTGGCCAAAGAAGTCGCGACGGCTGGTAGGAACTTCAACGGTTACCTCCAAGGAGAGGGGCTCGATTTCAAGCTCTCCCGATTTTTGAGGGTAGAGCACCACACGCTTCAAAACCACATACCGATAAGGTTTTCCATCAAAAGTGCCATTCTCAGCCGATAATCGGGTAATGGGAATATCCTGGCTCCAAAAGTTGTTGTACTTGGGGTTGTCCAACGGTCTGTAGTTGGTGACGCTTATCGACGGGCTCACATACAATTTGTAAACCACGCTCACGGCCTCGTTCAGGAAGGGGTCGTCTTTTGAAACTTCGGCTACCAAATGCAGACTTTCATCGGCCACGTCGTCTGCGGTCATCTGGTCGCTGGGTTTGTCGACCGCCGCGGTCACTTCCACCTGTTTTGGGCTTGATTTATAGGTCTTCCCATCGATGACGATGGTGGCTTGTTTTATGGTAAAATTTCCCCTTGCGGTGGGGGCCAAGGTATAGGAATAGGTCTTTGAATAGCTCCTGACCCCATTGACCCATGAAGAACTGATGGCCTGGGAAGGCCCCATGACCACTTGAAAACCCTCAAAATTAGGCGCAACAAAATCGTCTCCATCCTTGTTCATCGTAAAATCAACGCGCAAACGTTCATTGATGCCCAACCTATCCTTGCTCAATTTCACTTCAAAGGTAACCGCATTGTTATCCTGTGCCTTAAGCCCCGTTAGCAGGAACAAAAATGCCAGAATTGCCAAATGTTTTTTTATGCCCATCGGTTTTACCAATCTTTCGCGTTCTTCACTTTGACGCCTTTTACTTTTTGGGCATCGATCTTTTCCTGAACTTTTTTCTCTTCGTTTTGCATGGCCTCCAACAGGTTCTGGATCTGTTGTTTGCTCAACTGGTTGGGCCTTGGCTGTTGCTCTTGTTGCTGCTCTCCTTGCTCAGGTTGTTTCTGTTGTTCTTCCTTTTGATCGCCCTCCCCGTCTTTTTGGTCTTCTTTTTGATCTTCTTTTTGATCGCCCTTATCTCCTTGGTCTTTCTGGTCTTGATCTTTGTTCTCTTCCTTGTTATCGCCTTCTTTTTGGTCCTCCTTCTTGTCTTTTTGGTCCTGGTCGTCTTTGTTGTCTTTGTTGTCTTTGTTCTGGTCGTTCTGCTGCTGTTCTTTTTTCAGCATTTCCTTGGCCAGGGCCAAATTGTAACGGGTTTCCTCATCGTTTGGTCCGTTGCGCAATGCCTGTTTATACGCTTCCACCGCTTTTTCGTACTCCTTTCGTTTCATAAACACATTGCCCATGTTGTGATAGGCCTTATGTTTGTCGGCTTTTTCGGATGCGAGCTCTCCTGCCTCCTTAAAACGCCCAAAAGCCTCACTATAGGTCTCTTTGGTATAGTAGGCGTTGCCAAGATTATAGGGTGCCGCAACATTTTCATCGCTTTTGGCTATGGCCTTACGGTAATCGACCTCGCTTTCCACGAATTTGTTTTCGGAGAGGTTTTTATTTGCTTCCCAGGTCAGGTCTTTGGATTCCCTAAGGGCATTCAGATTATCTTTTTCATCCTCTTGCGACCAGGCAAGGGAGGAAATCAAAACGAAGGCGAATAATAATTTTTTCATGCTATTCAATTTCCTTTTCATTAAACAAATTCAACCGTCTCAACCACTTCGTCTTCTTGTCAAGAATAAAAATGTCCAAGAGCAACAACAAGAGGGCGGCGCCCAAGAACCATTGAAATTGGTCCTTATATTCTGCGAACTGCTTGGCCTCGAATTCTTTTTTATCCATCTGCAATAGCTGATCCTTAATATACTCAACAGCTTCTTCGGTATTGGAACCGTTGATATATTCCCCATTACCGTCAAAGGCGATCTGGTTCAGGATTTCTTCGTTCAATTTGGTGATGACCACCTCTCCCTGCGCATCCTTTTTGAGACTTTCAACGATTCCGTTACGCTTCATGGGAATGGGCGCTCCCTTGGTTTTGCCCACTCCGATGGTAAAAATACGGATTCCATTTTCAACGGCCTGCTCTACCGCATCTTTGATCGATTCTTCGGAATGGTCTTCCCCGTCCGAAATAATAAAGAGCACCCTGTTGGTTTGATCTTCGTCGTCGTAGTAGGTCGTGGCCAGTTCAATGGCATCAC
>JBATHI010000504.1:0-7417 GCA_049666645.1 Flavobacteriaceae bacterium
CCCTTACGGTGTATGAGGTGTTGGAGTAAGTACTTGATTCATTTAACAAACCCTTGATCAATACCCTGATCAAAGAAGTTTTGTATCTATAGCAAAATGCCTCCCAATCCAAAAGGGATGTCAAGAATGGGGTTTGATTGAGCACGAAACGCGCGCGGACACCCCTTTAGGGGCCGGGGGGCGCTAGGACTTTGCAGCAACAAATATTAAGTTATGTTCCAGTTTTTAAGAAACTCACCCTGCCCTCAATCCCTAATGGGATGCCCGGCATGTGTGGTTTACGTTTTATCTCGTTATGAAAAATGGTATCTCTAAGATTTATGGTATGCATTTCGGTGCACCTCCCGAAATTTTTAGAAATGCAAGAAAGTTGCGTGAGAATATGACCGAACCAGAACTTATGTTATGGGATTACCTTAAAAGAAAACCATTAGGATTTAAATTTCGAAGGCAACACCCTTTACATTTATATATTTTGGACTTTTATTGTCATGCCAAAAGACTGTCCATCGAAATTGATGGTGGCTACCATGCCTTTTCCGATCAAAAAATAAAAGATATAGATCGGACTGCCTTTTTAAACAGTGTAGAGATAAAGGAAATTCGATTCAAAAACAAGGAAGTATTGCAAGAGCTGGAAAAAGTGATGTGTGCAATTGAGCACGAATTGCGCGCTGACACCCCTTTAGGGGCTGGGGAGCGCTGGGGCTTTGAAACACGAATGTTAGACCAGATCACAATTACCTTGCCCTCAATCCCTAAAGGTATGCCCAGACCGAGGTTGTAATGACCAAGAATTGCGCGCTGACACCCTTTCAGAGGCCGGGGGAGCGCTGGGGCTTTGAAACATGAATGTTGGGCCTGGCTACAATCACCCTGCCCGAATTGATCAAACCTGAAGGACGCCTCCATTTTGCCGGGGAGCATGCTTCGGCCTACCATGGTTGGATCCAAGGGGCCATCGAATCGGGCAACCGGGCCGCCAAGGAAATCAACAGCTTTGAATAATACAGACCCGTTTTTGGACCTAAAATCGCTATCTTGGGAGAAGATTTTCCACAAAAACCTTAACCAAAATCCATCTCCGATGAAAAACCTTGTTTTGCTCTTTTTAGGCCTTTTATGTGCCCCCTTGTCGTTCGGCCAAGTAGCGACCAATCTCGAACTGATCGACATCTACAGCATGGAGTATGTTTCCGATCCCCAAATTTCCCCCGATGGCACCAAGATCATCTATGTACGCAATTTTAAGGACGTGATGACCGACAAGAACCTCTCGAACCTTTGGATGGTGAATTTCGACGGCTCCAACCACAGGGCCCTGACCACGGGCAACCAAAACGATAATTCCCCGCGCTGGTCACACGACGGAAAGAAGATCGTTTACAAATCAAACGGGGCCGATGACAAAATGAAACTCAACCTGATGTGGATGGATACCAAAGAAACACAGGCCCTGACCAATACCCCCGATGCCCCCGGGCAGGTGTCTTGGTCGCAGGACGATAACCATTTGGCCTTTACCATGTTCGTGCCCAAAAAACAGGAATCGATCATCAAACTCCCCGAAAAACCGGAAGGCGCAAAATGGAATGCCCCACCGATCTATATCGATAAAATGAACTACAGGGCCGATGGTGCCGGATATCTGAAAAGCGGCAACGATCAGATCTTCACGCTTTCCTTGGACGGGGGCACCCCACGGCAGCGTACTTTTACCGATAACGACCACGGGGCCCCGTTCTGGGGGAAAGACCAAAAAGAACTCTATTTCAGTGCCAATCTGCATGAAAATTCCGATTTCGAGCCCGCCAACAGTGAAGTCTACAGGCTCAACCTACAGGATGGCAGCATTACCGCCATTACCGATCGATTTGGCCCCGATAACGGGGGCGCGCTGTCCCCCGATGGCAAAGGGATTGCCTATACGGGCTTTGACGATACTTTTCAAGGCTACCAGGTGACCCATCTGTATGTGATGGATGTCGATGGTAGCAACGCCAGGGTCGTATCCAAAGATTTTGACCGGGACGTGCAGCAGATCCAATGGGCATCCGACGGCAAAGGAATCTATTTCCAGTACGACGAGGAGGGAGATGGCAAAATCGGTTACGTCACCTTGGGGGGAAAAGTGACCAAGATCACCGATCAATTGGGCGGACTCTCCCTGGGCAGGCCCTATAACCAAGCAGATTTCACGGTCTCGAACACGGGCAGGTTCGCCTACACCCTTGGGGGTACCGAACATCCCGCCGACCTGGGAGCCTATGAGAAGGGAAGTGCCAAAAGATTGACCCGTTTGAACGACGACCTCTTTTCGTTCCGCAGTTTGGGCAAAGTGCAGGAACTATGGTGGGAATCTTCCTTCGATCAGCGAAAAATACAGGGTTGGGTGGTAACGCCCCCCAATTTCGACCCTACCAAAAAATATCCCATGATCTTGGAGATCCATGGGGGGCCCTTCCAAAGTTATGGTTCGGTATTTACGGCCGAAATACAGCTTTATGCCGCCGCCGGTTATGTGGTGTTGTACACCAATCCCCGGGGCAGCACCAGTTATGGGCAGGAATTCGGCAACCTGATCCACCACGACTATCCCAACCACGACTATGATGACCTGATGTCGGGTGTCGATGCGCTGTTGGCCAAGGGCTACGTCGACGAGAAAAACCTTTTTGTGACCGGCGGCAGCGGCGGCGGGGTACTCTCTGCATGGATCGTGGGGAAGACGAACAGGTTCAAAGCGGCCGTGGTGGCCAAACCGGTGATCAACTGGTACAGTTTTGTGCTGTATTCAGACAATCCAGGCTTCTTCTATAAATATTGGTTCCCCAACAAACCTTGGGAAGATCCTGAAAATTACCTCAAACGTTCCCCCCTCTCCTATGTGGGCAATGTAACAACGCCCACCATGCTGTTGACCGGGGAAGAGGATTACCGTACCCCCATAGCAGAATCGGAGCAGTTCTATGCCGCCCTGAAACTGCAAAAAGTGGAGAGCGCCCTGGTACGCATTCCCGGGGCGTCCCATGGCATTGCCGACAAACCCAGCAACCTGGTCGCCAAAATAGCGGCGGTGTTGGCCTGGTTTGAAAAGTATAAGGATAACTAGGATTATCCGGCCAGCCGGGAGTTTGTCCCTATGAGGTTTTTTTGCCCGCAAAAAATCCGATCAAAAGGGCCACCAGGCCGAGTCCGATCGTGATATAGGCGTTCTTGTTGTCTTGGGTCTCTACCTCCAGGATACCAATATCGAGTTTGGCCTCCGGGGCAATCAATATATAGATGCCGTAACCCAATAGGGCAATTCCGGCAATCATAAGTACGGTTTTGATCATTTTGTTCATGGTGTGTTGTTTTAATTACAAGTGAATGTAGGGAATAAAACGGCATGTATCCCGATCGTCTTTGGAATTCGGTACCCGCTCCAAAAAGGGAGAGGTCACTGGGTGGTAAAAGCGCCACGCAGCGCATTCATACTTGCAAACGACCAAATCGATCTGTTTTAAGGTAGTAGGTCGAAAACCGAAGCTCATGCACATTATTCGACTTGTTTATAGTGGCAAACCATACCGATTATTTTTGTAACTTGGATTCGGGTTCAAAAGCCCTTAACCACCTATTACCAACCGACCATGCGAAATTTCTTACGCTTCCACCAATTGAAATTCCACTTTTACTTTTTGGCCCTTTTCTTCTGCGCCTTGCCCAGCTCCACTGTAAGGGGTCAAGAGCAGATCGGGCGACCTTTGATCACGAATTTTTCTTATCAAGATTATGGTGCCCAACCGGTTAACTGGTGGTCACTGGAAGGCGATGATGGCATCATGTACTTCGCAAATACCTCAGGTGTCTTGCAATATGACGGAGTAAATTGGGAGGTGATTCCCATGAACAACTACGTAAGCGGTCGTAGTCTGGTTAAAGATAAAAATGGAACGATCTATGTTGGTGGCGAAGGGGAACTGGGTTATTTGGCGCCCGATGAAACTGGAAAACTAAAATATGTATCGCTAAAGGATAAGATACCGGAAGAACATAGGGCAGTAACGACCGTATGGGAAGTAGATTACTACAAGGACGACCTCATATACAGGACCAACAATAAACTGTATATATGGGATGGAACCAATATGGAAGTCGTCGTTTCTGAGGAAGGTTACCACGTTGGTAAAATCGTCCACGGGAAATACTATGTCCGAATTTGGGGCCGAGGTCTTTGTGTGATGGAAGGTAGGGAGTTCAAAGTGGTCCCGGGTGGTGAACAATTCGCCAGTGAACGCATCTATGTCATGTTGCCCTATGACGAAAAAACCATGTTGGTCGGTACCCGAAACGATGGTTTTTATTTGTATGACGGGGTGTCGTTTACGCCCTTTAAAACCGAATTGGACGCATTGGTCAAAGGATCGCTGTATCTGCCCGGGGTGGCCCTTCCCGATGGCCGGTTTGTGCTCAATACCTTCAGCAATGGCGCTTATTTAATGAGCCATGATGGCAAACTATTGCAGAGCTACAATGTCGCCAACGGGCTGCAGGATGGTACCGTTGATTATACCTATGTTGATTCCAGAGGGGTGCTTTGGATGGCCATTTTCAATGGTATTTCATCAGTTGACCTTAATTCGCCCTTCACCTATATCGATACCGACATCGGTCTGGGAACGAACAGTGTTCTGGATACCTATCGCTTTGGGAATATGGTTTATTTTGCCACGGGGAACGGCATTTTTTACCAGGAAGACGGTACGAACAATATCATGAGAATGGAAGGCACTACCGGTCAAGGGGGGCGTTTTACGGAAGCCAAAGGCAGATTATATACCGGCACTGGGGATATGGGCATGTTCGAAATTAAAGGCAAGACTTTTGAGTTCGTCAAAAAGAGTGTCGATTATGATTTTAGAGCCCGCTTTTTTAGGGTATCGGAATTTGACGACAACAGGATTTTTGCATTTCATGAAAACGGCATCTCCACCTTGTACTTCGATGATACAGCAAACCAATTTGTGCTCGAATCTGAAACAGAAAGATTCGGGAACGGCAGTTTTTCGGAAGACGAAGAAGGAAACATATGGTTGGGGGCCGATAACGATGGCGAAGTGCTTTTCCTGGAAAGTCAATTCGAGGGTTCCAAAATGGATTTGGCAGCCGCAAAGGTTAAAGTGTATGATAAAAAGAATGGATTGCCCGAGGGCGTCTATATATCATTTTCCGATGTGTTCGGTGAACGTCATTTTAGAACCAGTGAAGGAAAAACCTACGCCTTCGACGAAAAGACAGACCGCTTTGTTGAAAAAAAATTCTTTTACAACGATTTGATCAATGTAAAATCGAGTGCTTTTTTATCTCCGGAATTGGATTCAGAAAATAGATTCTGGTTCAATGTAGGGTCTGGTATTACCATTGCCACAAAACAGGAAGATGGTACGATTGACTTGGACACCGATACCTTCAAAGAACTCAAAAATAGGGATTTATTGACCGCTCGGTCCGAAAAACCGAATGCCGAGGGATCACGGGTAGTTTGGTTTTCGGGCCCCGACGGGGTAGTACGCTATGAAGGAAAATTGGAGAAAAGAAACCTCCCGAACTTTAGCGTAAAGATCCGAGCAATGAGCATTGCCGGAGATTCCCTTATTTATGGTGGCGCAGTGGATTTCCCAAAAGATTTTAACCTTGATTTTAAAAATAATACCGTAAGTCTAAGTTATGCCGCACCCCTCTATATAGGGCAACGCAATATGGAGTACGCCACTTGGTTGGAAGGGCTTGACGATAAGTGGTCAGAATGGACCAAGCAATCCACCAGGGAGTATATCAACCTACCCGCCGGAACCTATACCTTTAAAGCAAAGGCAAGAAGCCTGTTTGGTGATGAAACGGAAGTTACCTCAGTAAGTTTTTCGATTACGCCACCCTGGTATCGAACATGGTGGGCATATGCCTTGTACTTCTTGGCGTTCATGGCCGTGGTATACCTTTCGGTCAGGGCACGTACCAAAATACTGCTGGGGCAGCAGAAAATACTGGAGGACAAAGTAGAAGCCCGCACCAAGGAAGTGAACCAGCGGATGGGCGAACTAGCCACCCTCAACCACGTGAGCCAGGCCCTGACCCAAAAACTGGAACTCAACGCCCTGATCCAACTGGTGGGCGATGAGATGAAAAAACTCTTCAATTCAGACATCACCTACCTGGCCATTTTGGATGCGGATAACAATACCATCAATTTTCCCTATCAAGAGGGGGACGATATGCCCCCGATGAAGTACGGGGAAGGGCTTACCTCCAAAATCATCAAAACCGGGCAACCCTTGTTGATCAACAAAGACACCGATATCATGGCCGAATACGACCGTATCGGCGTGGCACAGACCGGCAAACAGGCCATCTCCTATCTGGGGGTGCCCATTCCGGTGGAAGATAAGATCATCGGCGTGCTCAGTGTGCAGAGCACCCAGCAAGAGAGCCGTTTCAATGAGGAGGACAAGCGTCTGCTGAACACCATCGCCATCAACGTGGGCGTGGCGCTGCACAATGCCGAACTCTATGAGGAAGCCAAAAACGCCAAGGCCAAGGCCGAGGACGCCAACGAGGCCAAAAGTGCCTTCCTCTCCACGGTGAGCCACGAACTGCGCACCCCCTTGACCTCCGTGCTCGGGTTTGCCAAGATCATCAGGAAACGCCTGGAGGAAAAGATTTTCCCGAACGTGACCATCGACGATCAGAAGATCAAGCGCACCATGAAGCAGGTCAGCGAAAACCTCGACGTGGTCGTTTCCGAAGGGGAACGCCTCACTACCCTGATCAACGATGTATTGGATCTGGCCAAGATAGAGGCAGGCAAAATGGAATGGAACATGAAACCCATATTCCTGCAAGATGCCATCAGTAGGGCCATTGCCAGTACCCACAGCCTTTTTGAGGGCAAGGGCATCTCCTTGAAGAAAAATATACCCACAGACCTGCCCTTGATCCAAGCCGACGAGGACAAGCTGATCCAGGTGGTCATCAACCTTTTGTCGAACGCGGTAAAGTTTACCGACAAGGGCAAGGTGACGGTGGAAGCCTATGTAGACAATGGGCAGATCATCGTGGAAGTGCAGGATACCGGCATCGGCATTTCCGAAGACGACAAACACAAGGTTTTCGAGCGCTTCCGACAAGCGGGCGACACCCTTACCGACAAGCCCAAGGGCACCGGCCTCGGCCTCCCCATCTGCAGGGAGATCATCGAACACCACGGTGGTATCATTTGGATGAAAAGCGAACCCGGAGTGGGCAGTACCTTTTTCTTTTCGCTGCCCACCATGGGCGAGGTAACCACCCAACAGCCCATCCAACTCGAAAGGATCCTTAAAAGTCTGAAGAAGCAGATCAAGCATTCTTCCTTGAACACCGCCCAAAAAACGGT